>SCST01000396.1 GCA_004299465.1 Methylovulum sp.
CTTGGCGTTTTCGGCATTCTGGTTGATACTGGCCGCCATTTGTTCAATGCTGGTGCTGGTTTCCTCGACGCTGGTCGCCTGTTCGTTGGCCGCCTGCGATAACGATTGCGAAGTGGTGCTGATCTGTTCCGAGGCGCTGCTGACCTGGTAGGTGGCGCTAATGACATCGGCGATGGTTTGCGAGAGCTTGGCGATGGTGTTATTGACGGAGTCTTTGAAATCGCCGAGCCGGCCTCTATAGTCACCGTTGACAGTCCGGGTCAGATCGCCTTGTTCGACCAGTGTCAATACCTCGACGGCTTCGTTAAGGGGCAGGATGACGCCGTCCAGGGTGTTGTTCACGCCTTCGACAATTTTACGGAAGTCACCCTGGTGCTTACCGGCATCGGCGCGCGTTTGTAAACGGCCTTCGACTGCGGCAAGTGACAGCATATCGGCATCGGCCACCAGGGCCTGGATATTGCGTTTGAGCAGCAGCAACCATTCATGAATCTGGTCATCATCGGATGCTTTCCCCATTTCCGCGCTCATGTCGCCATTGGCAATCCTGGTGACATAAGCAATCAGCTCGGATAACCAGCCATGCACACCATTAACAGCCTGTTTCATCTTGTCATGGTCGCCTTTGCATGCAATTTCCACCCGCTCGCGTAAATCGCCGCCGCGAATCAGGCCCAGGATACGGTTGCCTTCGCCGATCGGGATGAGAATGGCGTCCAGCATATCATTGACACCGACGATAACGTCGGCATACGCGCCTTTGAATTGCTCCGACTTGCCCCGTTCGGATAACTCCCCTGCCTTGGAAGCTTCGGTGAGACGTTGCAGTTCCTTCTGCAAACCTTTCAGCACGGCTATGACCCGGACCAGGCTCTTGGCCACCGCATCGTTTTCCGAACGGACATTGACCTTGACCGACAAGTCGCCTTCGGCGATGGCCAAAGCCGCCGCCGCTTGCTGTTTAATGGCGTCGATAGCCAGGTTGAGGTTATTCTTGATGATATTGAAATCGCCATTATAGGTATCGGTGATCTTCGGCGGCGCATCGCCCTTGGCTATACGCTCGACATAGTCAGCCGCCACGGTCAACGGCCCAATCACGGCATCCAGCGTGTTGTTAACCCCTTCGACAATTTTGCGGAAGTCGCCTTGATGTTTGGCCGCATCGGCGCGCGTGGACAATTTACCCTCCACTGCCGCTTTGGACAGAATGTCCGCATCGGACACCAAGGCACGGATGGATTCCGAAACCTGGTTAACGGAGTCTGCGATAATGGAAAAGGTCTCGTATACCTCCTTCGTATCCTTATCGGCTTCGGAAACGGCCATTTTCCAGGAAAGATCGCCAGCGCTTATTTTCGTCAGGATATTCTGGACTTTCACCACTTCCGTCGCCTGGTAATCGGAAACTTTCTTGGCGACACGTTGCGTGTTTTTGATTGCTGTCTGGTCGATGATCACCTCGAAAGCGCCGATGACTTCGCCTTTACGGTTCTTGATCGGCAAGCCGATGTAATCGATATCAAGCTCCGTATTGCCCGGCTTCGCCACGGTGCTCGATTTGGCGACGGAAGCTTTTTGCATGGCGTTCTGGCAGGCGCAATTTTCCGTATGGCAATCGCTGGTCTTGAAATAATTGGAGCATTTAGTTCCCTTCAATTGCGCATTTGTCGTATTCGCAAGTTCCGCGCCCCGCTTATTCATGTAACGGATATTGAAGTCCCTGTCGATAATCATAGCCGGCATCGGTATGTTATCGATATAGCTCACCAGGTAATCCAGCGTCAGGTTGACGCCTTCGACGATCTTTCCATAGTCGCCCAGATGCTTGCCGGCGTCGGCGCGATAGTCCAGGCTGCCTTCCACCGCCTTATCCACCAAGCGCTCGACATCCGCCACCAGCGCGTTGACATTGTCAATAGCCAGGTTCAGGTTGTTCTTGATGATATTGAAGTCGCCGTTGTAGTTATCGGTAATTTTGGCTGGGATATTGCCTTTAGCAATGTCATCGACATACTGTGCAGCCACGTTGAGCGGGCCGATTACCGCATCCAGCGTGTCGTTGACGCCTGCGACGATTTTACGGAAGTCGCCCTGGTGTTTAGCCGCATCGGCGCGCGTCGCTAAATGGCCTTCCGTCGCCGCTTTCGACAGCATTCCTGCATCGCTGGCCAGCGCCTGGATGGCCAGCATCATCTTTTTCATCGCCGCCATTACGCTGGACTTGTCGCCATCTTTCAGGTCGATTAGCGTGCTGAAATCGCCGGCGGCAACTTTATTCGCCAAGTCGGCCACGGCATCGGGCTCGCCGCCCAATTGACGCATCAGCTGGCGGGTAACAAACCAGCCCATCAGCGTAATCACCAGCAGGACAATGGTCGAGATGGCGGTCGATGCCCAGGTAGCGCTGGCCTTGACGGCAGCCGCTTCAGCCGCCGCCTTCCCCGCCAATTCGACGTTGTATTCCATGTGGTCCCGGAATGCCGCGCCCACTTTTTCCGCCTGCGCAACGTATTGCGTCAGCACGTCTTGGGCTTGGGCATCCTTGCCTTGGCGGTCAAGAGCCAACGCTATTTCCATGCCTTTAAGATAGTCGTTAAAAGCCGCAACATCTTCGGCCAACATCTGCTTGTCCTTGTCGTCCGCAATCGTGCTGATATAGTCTTTCAAGGCGTTTGAGACGCCATCCTGCGCTTCATTGATCTTGCTGTCTATTGCCGCCTGCTGAACGGCATCGGTAGCCAGCACCGACCGATACACGCGGGCACGCAGGCGACCCAGCGATTCAGTGGCCTTGCTCAATATGACAATAGCCGGGACACTGTTGACATTGGCGAAGTTGGTTTTTTCATACACCACATCCAGCCTGTTCTGTCCCAGCCCGCTTAAGCCGGCCAAACCCAATACTGCGGAGCATACTAATAGCGACATACGTTGTGTGATTGTCATTGGTTGATCCCCCGTTATTGTTGATAAATTTGCTGCCAAACTGCATTGTGCCTGTGTAAGCGTTTCCCTTGCCAGTTGGTTTACAAGGCATTGCCTGGAAAAACCATCTGCCGCAGTAAAGTCGGTACATCGATAATCAGCGCCACTTCGCCGCTGCCGAGTATCGTCGAGCCATCCACGCCCTGCACATGGCTGAATAATTTGCCCAGCGGCTTGATGACGGTTTGCAGCTCGCCCATCAACCTGTCGACTACCAGCCCGGCCTTGAGGTCGAGATGCTCAACGACTATGACGTTTTGCCGCCGGGACGCCGAATCGTTTTTACGGAATAACTGTCGCAGCCGGATAAACGGCAACACTTCGCCACGCAGTTCCATGTAGTCGCGACTGTCATCGACCGGCAGTTCCACACATTCAACTACCCGGTCCAGCGGTATGACATACGAGGCATCGCCAACACCGGCCAGGAAGCCGTCAATAATCGCCAAGGTTAACGGCAGGTGGATGCTCATCATCGTGCCTTGGTCGGGTGCGCTGTCGATATGGATCACGCCGCGCAGCGCAGTGATATTGCGCTTGACGACATCCAGGCCAACTCCGCGCCCGGACAGCTTGGAAACTTGCTCGGCAGTGGAAAAACCCGGTTCAAAAATCAGTGCGTAGAGCTCCTGGTCGTTGAGCACCGTACCCGGCTGTACCAAGCCGCGCTCCACGGCTTTGGTGAAGATTTTGTCGCGATCGAGTCCGGAGCCGTCGTCGCTGACTTCAATGACGATATTGCCGGAACTGTGGTAGGCGTTAAGTCGCAATGTGCCTTGCGCCGGTTTGCCGCGTTCGGTGCGCCGTTCGGCGCGTTCGATACCGTGATCCATTGCATTGCGCACCAGGTGTAACAACGGATCGCCGATTTTTTCGACCACCGATTTGTCGACTTCGGTTTCGGCGCCGCTGATCACCAGTTTGATGTCCTTGCCCAATTCCTTGCTGACGTCGCGAACCACACGCTGGAAGCGGCTGAAGGTCGTGCCGATAGGCACCATGCGCAGTTGCAATGCACTGTCGCGCACTTCTTCGACCAGGCTGATGATTTCAGCATTAACTTCCTGCAGCGCGGTATTGCGAGCCTGCATCGCCAGCAGGCTGGCGGAGGCGGTGGAGATAACCAGTTCGCCGACCAGGTCGATCAGTTTGTCGAGACGATCGGCATCGACATGGATAGCTTGATTTTCGCGGATTTTGTTGTTCTGTATCTCTTTTTGTTTGTCCAGCGCGGCATTGACCAGGGGCTGCTGCACGACGCGCCTGTCCACCAGGATTTCGCCGATGCGGGCCGGCAATTGTTGGGCTTCAGCCTGGGCTTGCTGGGCGTTAAGCCCTTCTTCCAGTTCCCGTCGGGTAATCACGCCGCTGTTAAGAAGCAGTTCGCCAAGCTGTGCGTTGTCTTCGGTTAGTGAGCTTATCAGTTCAACATAGTAGGGAATCCTGTTTTCCAGCGGCAGGATATGGATAAGACTGCCGTCCCGGATGAAATCAAAGACGCTTTCGATGCTTTCCTTCGCAGCCTCGCTTTTCAGGATGACTTCGAAACCCAGGTAATTGCTTTCCGGGTCCATGTTTCCCGCATCCGGCATCGCGTGGCTGAAGGTCGTTATGTCGACTATTTCGCCCACCGTCGTCAAATAAGAGATGAACGCCAAAGGGTCCATGCCGTCGCGCAAGCAGTTTTCATTAAATTGCAGGAACAGCAGCCAATTGCCGCTTCCTATGGCATTGCCGGCGATGGTTTCGACGCGCTCGGCATGATCCCGGTAAACAACGCCGGTTTCCGTTGCCGCCGGTGTTTTCAGGTAAGGCTGCAATGCGGCCAGTAACGGCTTGCCGCTGTCGGCGATATTTTGATCCTCTTCGAGCTTACCGTCGGCAACGTCACGAACCAGGCTGTTGAGATGATCGCAACAAGGTAGCAAGGCGGCGACCAACTCCGTAGAAACCGCCAGGTTTCCACCGCGCAATGCATCGAGCACGCTTTCGACGACATGAGTGAAGCGGACGATATGCTCCAGCCCGAACAGGCCGGCCGAGCCTTTGATCGTATGCGCCGCACGGAAAATAGCGTTGACGGTCTCCGGGTTTTCTTCGTTTTCAAGCTCCAGCAGGCCGGCTTCCATGTCCTGTAACAACTCACAACTTTCGGTGATGAATGTAAGCAGCGCTTCCTGCATGTCTTTGTCAAGATTCATCGCAGTTACTCCTCATTATGGGCAAACGTCGCTTGCTCCCCGAAAGCCTGGCTGAACCTGGGCAATTCCGGGGTGGCTAAGCGCCTCTTACAATGCATAGTAAAACTCAAGGCCTTACCGCTTTGCGCGGCTTCACGCCTGATCGATATCAGCAGTTGTAATCCGGCGGTGTCGATTTCGCTGACCTTGGAAAGATTGATCTCCAATTCGTCGCCGGTGTTAAGAAAAGCAAGCAACAGCGTTTTCTGGTAAGCGGCGGAGAAAACAGTCAGTTCACCTTCGATCGTCAGGGATTGCATGGGACCTCCCAAATGTGTAGTGATTAGCCGGATAAACGGTGCGCATCCCTGCACCCTATGTGTAAAGCCTGCGGAAAGCCGTAACGCGAGTACGCTGCCTTAAACGCAACTATTCAGCCTCTTGCTGTAGGGCGTGCTGCGCGCGCCATCAACGGACTGGCTTGTTATCCACGCGCCGGAGAAGGCGCGCGCAGCACGTTCCAGGTAACGGTAAGCTGCGAATAGTCACCCCCATTTTTAAGGTAAAATCAGCTTGGAAACCGCCGCCAGCATTTGCGCCGGCTGAAACGGCTTGACAATCCAGGCCTTGGCGCCAACCATCCGGCCTTCCTGTTTTTTGCTGTCCTGGGATTCGGTGGTCAGCATGATAATGGGAGTAAATTTGTAAGCCAGCCGTTTTTTGGCTTCCCTGGCAAAAGTAATACCGTCCATATTGGGCATATTGACATCGGAAATGATCAGGTGGATTTTCCGCCCGTCCAGTTTGCCTAAGGCGTCCTCGCCGTCAACGGCTTCTATGACGTTATAGCCGGCTCCCTTAAGCGCTATGCCGGTCATCTGTCGCATCGAAGCCGAGTCGTCGATGATTAAAATATTTTTTAACATGGTGAGTTCCTAAAAAACCTGATTGCGCTTGTCTGTACTTGCACAAGCTTGCTGTCCGGTCTTGTGAATGGAATAGCGGCCTTGCGGCCCGGCAACTATAGTTCGCGCGGTCGTCTTTGCGCAGTTTAGAACTTTGGATGTTCTTATTATTGATGGCCTGTGCGCTTCAGTTTTCCGAAAACTTGGCCGCGTGCAGTATATGAACTCCAGCAAGTCCGCTATCCTGGCCAAGCGCCAGATAGCCGGGGAAGGGGGCGGTGTTATCGCGGACCTGCAGCAGGGCTTAAGCGATACAGCCTGACATCAGCCAGGTACGGGTCAGCCGGAACCCTGGCGCTTTACCGGTTTAACAAAATTACCTTATTCAATTCGTGGTTATGCTTAATTTGAACGATATGGCTGACATCCACAATAGGCGGCATCCGAATATCATATGGAACAGGCTTACGCTTAAAATGCAATAATGCCTGTAGGGTGTGGACTACATCGAATAATTCCCGTTTGGAAGCCGGAAAGATATACTCTAAACGGTCAAGTTTTCGGTTTTTTATGTAGGGTACACATCGCGTACCTTAATAGAATGATGATAAAAATCAATGCAAAAGGTACGCGATGCGTACCCTACGAAAACTTGTAAAAACCGTAAACATGCCCGCGTGAAGTATAGCGACCGGGAATATGCGCGCTTAAATTTAGAATCGACGCCGTAAATGCGGGTATAGAATACGGCGCGCTATTCGCCATCTCGCTCAAGTGAGCACCTGATTAGCAAGAGAAGATTTGAAAACCGGAGTGAAGTGCACTCGCTATATCGGCGTTATAGCGAGCAAATCGGATGGGATCTATACGGTCATGCCGTGGTTAATCGCGTATTGCATCAGTTTAACGTCGCTATCGATATGCATTTTTTGCATCAACCGCGCCTTGTGGGTACTGACTGTCTTGCCGCTGATGCCCAACTCCTGGGCAATTTCGTTGACCTTTTTGCCGCTGGCCAGCATCCGCAGGATGACGAGTTCCCGGCCGGACAACAATTCGTGAGGCACCAACGGCGTAGACGTACTGGCTTCAAAAGCAATCTTTTCGGCAATATCGGCCGCAATGTAGCGCCCTCCCGAAGCCACCTTACGTATCGCCTCCAGCAGTTCCTTAGGCGAGCTATCCTTGGTCATATAGCCCAAAGCCCCGGCTTTTAACTTGCGTTTGGCGATCTGGGGCTCGTTGTGCATACTCAGCACCAGGATCGGCGGGCTGTTCGGGCGTTCCCTGATTTTCGCTATCAGCTCAACACCATGGATGCCGGGAATGGATATATCGAGCAAAATCAAGTCAACGGTCTCGTCCTGCAGGATAGCCAGCACTTCTTCGCCGCATCCGGCCTCTGCGCTGACGACAATGTCATGTTCCCCTTCGAACAGCTGTTTCAAGCCTTCGCGCATCAATGCGTGATCGTCGACAATTAATAACCGTATCATATTGTTTGCTCCATTGCTTAAGCTGCTTGTTTATAAACCCGGTTAACTCAACCATCAATCTTGCTTGAAGCGTAGGGCGCGCTGCGCGCGCCTTCTCCGACGTGTGGATAAAAGGTGCCAGCCGTTGATGGCGCGCGCAGCACGCCCTACAGCAGAGGCTGAATAGTGACGCAGGTGACGACGATACACAGATAGCATAATTTTTTCTTGAGTTATCCGTGTCATCTGCGTTCCATTTCTCTAACTGCCGGGAAACCGGCTAGCCCTGTTCCGATGCCATGCCTGCTTCGTGCGGACCGTTGATAGGTATGCGCAATTTCAGTGTCGTACCGCCCACCTCGGCGGTAGCAATATCCAGGCTTCCCTTCAATATCAGCGCGCGTTCCTGCATGCCGATAATGCCGTAGGAATCGACCCTGCCGGCACTACCGGGGTCGAAACCTTTGCCGTTATCATGCACTTCAACTTCGCAGCTGCCCGCGGCACTGCTCAAGGTAATATCGACACAATCGGCGCCGGAATGGCGCAGCACATTGGTCAGTGATTCCTGGATGATGCGGAACACCACCATCGCGCGGACTTCATCGAGCGGAATATCGTCATCGGCAGGCACATGCAGCCGGCAAATAATGCCGGTGCTTTCGGCATATTCCTGCACTAACCATTCGAGGGCGGACACGATGCCCCCGCTCAACGCCGCCGGCCTCAGGCTGGTGGCAAGGCTGCGCACCATCAAGATGGCGCGATCCACGGTGCCGACCATTTTTTGCGCCTTCTCGCGGAATTCGGGATTAGCGTCACCGAAACGGAAATCAAGGGTTGTGACATTAAGCCGTAACACATTCAGCAACTGGCCCAGTTCATCGTGAATTTCTCGGGCGATATGCTTGCGCTCTTCCTCGCGGGCTTCTTCGCGCTTAGCCGCAAGCGCACGCAACTGGACGCGCGACTCTTCCAGGCGTCGCTCGGTCGCTTTAAGCTCGGTAATATTGTGCCCGATAACCAGTGCCCCAATGACTTGCCCGTCCTCATCGTATTCCGCTACCGCATGCATGTTGTGGCTGACCAGGCTGTCATCCTGTCCACGCCATTCAAGCAGGATGCGCCCCGATTCCCCGGTTTCCATCACACGCTTAAGCCACGCGATGTATTCTTCAGCCGGCATGAGCGGTTTCCACACTTCATTCGGTGTTTTGCTCCATGCGCATTCCAACGGTATACCGGTCTCCCGGTCATAAGCCGGATTAATATAAATACGGCGGTAATCCCGGTCGTAGCGCACGATCATTTCCGGCGAGTTTTCCGCCAAGGTACGAAACTCCAGCTCGCTCTTGCGCAGCATCGCTTCCATGCGCTTAATCCCGGTAATATCATGGCTGATAGTCAGCACGCTCACGACCCGGTTGTCCTCATCGAATTCCGGCACTAGGGCCACGGTGTAGTTAGCTTGTAAGCCCTCCTGATCCACCCGTTCCGCCAGCAGCTCGTCCGCCTCCCCCGTATCGATTACCCACTGCAGGCGCTCGATATACTCTTCGGCTGAAGGCAATGTTGACCACCAACATTCCAGCGGCGTCTTGTCCAGCGCATCGCTTGCAGATATACCCAGCGCTCCCAGGTAAGCCCGGTTGAAATACACCCGGCGACAATCCCGGTCATAGCGCACGATAATGTCAGGCGAGTTTTCAGCCAGGGAGCGAAAATCACGCTCGCTGGCTTGCAGCCGCTCTTCTATCTGCCTGCGTTCGATGGCAATGGCGGCAAAATAACTGACGCGGCGCAGCACTTCCAAATCGCCCTGGCTAGGGCCGGTCGCCTCGCGCCGGTAAATGCCGAAAGTGCCCAGCACCTTGCCGGAAAAATCGAAGATAGGCTCCGACCAACACGATAGCAGCCCGGCCTGCAAAGCAAAATGTTTATAACGCGTCCAATAGGGATGGCTTCGTATGTCTTCGACGATGACAGTTTCCCTGCGCCACGCTGCTGTACCGCAGGAACCGACGCCATCAGCGACGGCAATACCGTCAATGGCAGCCAAATAATCCTGGGGGAGGTTGGGTGCCGCTGTCGACCGAAGGTGTGTGCCTTTCGCATCCAGCAACATGATGCTGCCGATACAATCGGGACAGGCCTGCTCGACATACCTGACCACCAGACCGAGAATTTCCGGCAATTTACCGCCTCGGGCAAGCAACTCGAAGATGCGGCGGCGACTTTTGTCCTGTGCTTCCTGGCGCTTGCGCTCGGTAATGTCACGCACCAGCAGCAGATTGTAACCGACTCCGTCGTATTCGAAATAATTGGCGCTAACCTCGGCCGGAAATACCCGACCGTCGCAGGTGCGATGCTGTGTTTCCAGCATAAACGAACCCTGCCGCTTAAGCTTGCGGTAATACTTGGGCCATCGTATTTGCAACCAGCCTGGATCGACATCGCCGATGCCCATACCGGACAGCGTCTCACGCCCATAGCCTAAAACCCTGCAGGCTTCGTCGTTGACATAATGGAACCTGGCGTTTTCGTCAATCAGGTAAACGGCTTCGCTGACCTGGTTCAGTGCGAAATCCACCAGTGCCAGGCGTTCCTGGGTCCGCTTGCGCTCGTCGATTTCCTCGCGCAGCAGCCGGTTACTGGCGCTAAGCTCGACGGTGCGCTCGGCAACCCGATGCTCCAGTTCTGCCTGGTGCCTGTGCAATTGCACGTTCTGTATTTGCAGCTGCCGCTGCATGAACCTCAAGTTCAGATGAGTGCCGACTCGCGCGATGACTTCGTCGACCTGCACAGGCTTGGTCACGTAATCGACGCCGCCCGCCTTGAAGGCGGCGATTTTATGCTTGGTATCCGTCAATGCGGTCATAAAAATCACCGGTATATCGGCTGTGCAGGGATCACTCTTTAGCCGGCGGCAAACATCGAAACCGTCCATGCCCGGCATCATCACGTCTAATAAGACCAGGTCGAACTGCACAAAAGCGGCGTATTGCAAGCCTTCCTCGCCATCCCTGGCCGCCACTACCCGGTACCCGCAATTTTCCAGGCTTTCCACCATCACGGTTAAATTGCTCGGGACATCATCGATAATCAAAAGCGTAGGTATACCGGCTCGGGTTACGTTCATTGCTTGCTTCTTGCCGGCCTGAATCCGGCCTTCGGCATGGACTGGAAATTATGCTGCCTTGGCATCTTGATAATGTCCGCGCTGCAGCCAGGATGCCCGGCGGTAATATCGAGCATAATCGATGAGATGAAAATAACGACTGGAGAAAAACCCATTATGCCGCAAAACCGCTAAGGGCGACGCACGCCGATAAAGCGCTTATGCCAGTAATCGTTTTTAAGGCTGGATACCAGTACTCTGCCCGTGCGCCGGCTGGGAGCATGAATAAAATTGTCATTATTGACATAAATACCGACATGAGAAAACGGCTGTCCATTCGTATTAAAAAATACCAGGTCGCCGGAATGCACGGCATCTTTCGGAATTGGCGGTAAGGCCAACGCCATATCCTTTGCAGTACGCGGCAATGCAATACCCTGTTTTTGATAGACATGCCGGACAAAACCGCTGCAATCAAAGCCTTCTTCCGGCGTATCCTTTCCGTAACGATAAGGCGCACCCTGCAGGCTCAGTGCATAACCGACCAAGCGCGGCTGTGCAGCAGGCCGGGCATGCTGCTTTATTTCAGGCGTGCCTGCACAGCCTGTAACGATCATGACCACCAGCGCTAACAACAGCCGCACTAATGCGTATCGACGGACTTGAATAACAAAACAGCTTAGTGATTGGCTCATAAAAAGCGTATTTAATAGACGGGTAAAATATTCAACTGCGGTTCGCTTCTTTTTAAAACAGGGGCTGTAGGCTTTTTGCGAAAGCATATGACAGTATAAATCAGTAATTACCTTTTCAATCCAGTCAATCAAGGAAAAAATTCATGCGGTTGTTAAATTTGCATTGAGCGGTTTAGGCTCATGACAGGCAAGGTTTAATCCATTTTCCATGCGTTGTTGTGAATTTCGGCAATTATCCTAGACTTAATAGTTTCAAACATAGACTATAGCCTTTTGAAGTTATACTTTAATCGGCCAAATTTTCGGTTTTTTTATCTAGGTACGCTGTATGTACCTTTATAGGATTGTTATAAAAATCAATACAAAAGGTACGTATTGCGTACCGAAAGATTGTGAAAGCCGTAAATATGACCGTGCTAAGTATTTGATCACCGCATAAACCCGTAATTATCTTTTATCAATCTAATCTAAGGAAAAATCATGGCAACTTTCAAATTCACATCAGGCCCTGATAATCAGGTGGGCACTAACGGTAACGATAGTATGGATGCCTTAGGCGGTGACGATACGCTGGACGGCAATTTTGGCAATGACTTACTGTTAGGCAATACCGGTAATGATCTTATCGCGGGAGGCGGCGGTATCGATACGCTTAAGGGAGGCGACGGCAACGATGTGCTGGATGGCGGCACGGAAAATGACCAGCTCTTCGGCGACGCCGGCGATGACCTGGTGTACGGTGGCACCGGCCTCGATACGCTTAACGGCGGCTCGGGCAATGATTATCTTTCCGGCGGGGCCGATAATGATAAACTCTATGGCGGCTCCGGTTCTGACGCGTTGGACGGCGGTGACGGCAATGATACTTTGTCTGACACCGATAACACGACAATTTACGGCACGGCAAGCGCTGAACACGACGAAATGATCGGCGGCCTCGGCAACGACATATTCTATGGCGGCTACGACATTATGTGGGGTGGCGATGGAAACGACAATTTTAATGTCAAGAACCAGGGCACTACTTATGGCGGCACAGGAAACGACATCATCACCATCAGCAACACCAATGCTAACTTGGCTTCCTGGCTGGAAGGCGGCCTCGGTAACGACAGTATTACGGCAGGGACCGGAAATGACACCCTATTTTCCGGTTACGGCAAGGACACCTTGAAGGGCGGTTCCGGAAACGACAGTTACGTCATCACATTTGACAATTTTTATGATGACAGCGGCAACCCTGACACGGGAGCGGACAGCATTATTGATAGCTCAGGCACGGATACGATCTATTATATCCGCGACTTTAAAAGTGATGGTCGCGACGATGACCTGGACACCGCTGGCAAAGAACTCGACCCGGTTTTGAAATCCAATGATTACGACATCATAATGCCGATCGATATCGAGAATGCCGTACTGGATGACCAAGTCTTTGTCAATAACCCAAATTCGTTAACTTACACCATAGCCTGGTTGACAGGGAACAGCAGGGCTAACGACATCAAGGGCAGTAATTTATACGATATACTCGACGGTGCCGCAGGCAACGACACGATAAATGCCGGCGATGGCAGCGACACTATTTTTGCAGGCGAAGGCAAGGACAAGATAAATGGCGGCTCGGGAAGTGATTGGGCAGCATCGCGTACCAACTTTAATCTCGCTACCGACAGCACCAATGTAGAAAACATCGATTTGCTCGATTTTTCGACCGCCATCTCGGCAACAGGCAATAACCGCAATAACACACTGATCGGCAACAAATTCAACAATAAACTGTACGGCGCCGCCGGTAATGATGTGCTCGACGGATGGTTTTATTCCACAACCTTCTACGCACCCGTAATCGACACCCTAAAAACGACCGGCGACGACATCTTGACCGGAGGCTCGGGTGACGACCTCTACCGAATAGATTCCCCCGAAGATAAAATCGTCGAGGCGGCATCCACCGGCGGTATCGATACGGTCGAATACAAGGGTGCTATCGATAAGGATACCTATGTGCTCCCTGACGGCGTGGAAAATTTGAAAATGCTGGATAAACTGAAAGGAGGCGAAGGCAATAACCTGAATAACCGAATCACCGGCAGCTCAGCAGCCAACATCCTTAAAGGCGGATACGGCAATGATTACCTAGACGGTGGTACCGGCCTTGATGCTTTTGAGGGCGGCTACGGTGACGATACCTTTGTAGTCGACAACATTAGCGAGGTCATCAAGGAAGTTGCCGGCCAGGGTAGCGACTGGGTGCAATCTGCGAACATTAACCTGGATTTAAATAACGCAAACTGGGGTGGCAACATCGAAAATGCACGGCTCACCGGCACAACCACTAATCTTAATGTGACAGGTAACGCCTCCAGCAATCAGCTAATCGGCAACGGCGGCAGCAATGTATTGGAAGGCCTGGGCGGTAAGGATACGCTGGAAGGCGGTTTAGGCGATGATACTTATCGCGTCGACACATTGACGGATACCTTGATAGAAATCGCCAATTCCCTCGATACCGCAGGAAAAATCAAAACCGGCTGGATAGACACTATCCAGAGCAGTGTTAATTTCACGCTGGCTTCTCTATTGAACTTTGAAAATCTATCGCTCACCGGATCTGCTGCGAAAACCGCGACAGGTAATACAAATGACAATATCGTCACAGGCAACGACTTGGCCAATACCTTGTCCGGACTTGACGGCAATGACACCCTGGATGGCGCAGGTGGTCTTGACACCTTGATCGGCGGTAAAGGCAACGACATCTATCGTCTTTCTAACGATGGCGATGTGATTACCGAGGGCTCAGGCGCAACTGACGGCACTGATACCATTGAAATTCAAAATACGCTTGACCTGAATGACTATAACAATGTAGAAAACTTAACATTAACCGGCACACTTGCTGCAAATGGCACAGGGACTAACAACGCCAATGTCATTAACGGTAACTCGGCCATCAATACATTAACAGGTCTTGATGGCAATGATACGCTGAAAGGCGGCGAAGGCACTGACACCGTAATTGGCGGCAAAGGAGCAGACACGCTGGACTTAACCGAATCCTTAGCCAGTAAGGATGTGGTCAGGATTGCATCAGGCGACAGCGCAGCCAGCACCATCGAAGCAGACAAGATAATCAAGTTCGCGTTGTTTTATGACACGCTTGACCTTGTTGGCACTAAGATCGTTGCGAATGCGTCGACTGTCAACGGTAAAGACGTTGGCAGCATTATGAGTCACAGCATCAGCAACGGGATTATAAAATTTGATGATGCCGATACCTATGCTGCTCCGCTATCTATCACCAGTACGACAAACCTGAGCAGCGTCATCGATTATCTGAAGGCCAATATTACTGACAGCTCGACAGCAGCCTTCCAAGTTGGCACTGATATTTGGGTATTCCAGGACAATGGCAGTAGCGATACACTGGTTGATCTAGTGGGCATTACAGCAAGCAGTCTTTCCATAGGCGGATTCAGCAGCACGGCAATTCATATTGCATAAACAAGCATTCTATTTTTTCCGTTCAAAGCTATAAATAAGGTCTCGAAAATCACTTCGTGAATTTCGCGGCCTTATTGGCTAAGTTGATGGTCTTAGATTATTCTTGTTTAGCAACTTAGGCTAAAGGATCGAAAAACGATCCTTGATGCTCTATGCTGTAGTCGGATATGGCAAAAAAAG
>SCST01000397.1 GCA_004299465.1 Methylovulum sp.
CAGGCGATCCCGCAACAACAAGCGGTTAGGCAGGCCGGTTAACGCGTCATGGTGCGCAATCCTTTCCAATGTTTGCTGCCGCTGGACCAGGTTGCTGACATTGGAAAATATCGCGACATAATTGCTGACCAGGCCATTATGGTTTTTAACCGCGGAAAGGGTCAGCCAGTCGGCTGTCATTTCACCTGTTTTATACCGGTTATTGATGATGCCTCCCCAGTGGCCGCGCTGTTTCAAGGTCTCCCAAAAACCCTCCGCTAAATTTTCATCGGTCAAGCCTGGTTTTAATTGGCGCAGGTTTTTCCCTAATACGTCTGCATTAGGGTAGCCGGCTTCTTGGCAAAAAGAAGGATTCGCATCGATAACCTTAAAATCGGTATCGGTAAAACAAATGGCATCCAGGGTATTATCGAAAACATTCGCAGCCAGGCGTAATTTTCCCTCCACCTTTTGTCGTTCCTTGATTTCACACATTAATTGTATCGTCCGGCCGGACAAGCTGTCATACATATTCAAGATGGCTTTAATCAACACCTTCATGCCGCCGCTCATTTGCTGCTCGGCTTGTTGTTTTGCTTCCGGCAATGGCAGGCCCGACTGCATCGCCAGCACCGCTTTCGCCATACGCTTGTCGGTTTCCAGGATATGGAACGCCAGCCAGTGCGTTAAAAATGACAGCAAATCTTCTATCACGCTATCGAAAGGCTTGAGGCTTTCCGCTTCGCTCTTCAGCCTCGACACTTCCGAAACAAAATTAAAATGCGTGCTTTTATGTTCAATTTCCCAGTCGTCATCACAGAAAAACCGCTCCCAAATGCCTTCCTCGGTCTCAAAATGGTAGTGCGTATATTCGACCAGCTCATTGAAAATATTGTTCAGGGTAGGTATGTCCGATTGATAGGCTAAGTGGCCGGCAAGCTGGTTCAATAAATGCACCAAGCGCTTGTGCTGCTCATCAATCAGCAATATTCCAGTTTCAAAATTCTCATTCCACGGAAAAACATCAACCGTATTCATTAGCAAACCCCTATAATTATTGGTATCTGTAAAAACCTGTGTAAGACTATATTAATTTAGCCTGAATTAATACAAGCCGCGTTCAATCCGGAACTTCAAATTTGCCTAAGCTTGCTGGGGCCTAGCGCTATCGCTAAGCTACGGTTCCTATTTTCAAATAACTATTAACCTCTTATAAACCCAGGATAACCATGTCAGATATAGAAATCGCCCAACAGGCCAGCATGAAACCCATCATCGGCCTGGCCCGTGAAAATTACGGCATCGCCGCCGAACACCTCGACCCTATCGGCCATTACAAGGCCAAATTGTCGTTGGACTATGTCAACAGCCTCGCTGACCAGGAAGACGGCAAATTAATCCTGGTGACGGCCATCAGTCCTACGCCGGCCGGCGAGGGCAAAACCACGACGACCGTGGGTCTCGGCGATGCGCTGAACCGTATCGGCAAAAAAGCCATCATGTGCCTGCGCGAACCGTCTTTGGGTCCCTGCTTCGGCGTCAAGGGCGGTGCGGCGGGCGGCGGCTACTCGCAGGTCGTGCCTATGGAAGACATCAACCTGCATTTTACCGGTGATTTCCATGCCATCGGCGTCGCGCACAACCTGCTGTCGGCGTTGGTCGATAACCACATCAACCACGGCAACGAGCTGGACATCGACCCCCGGCGCATCCAATGGAAACGCGTCGTAGACATGAACGACCGCGCGCTACGCCATATCGTCGTCGGCATGGGCGGGGCCGCTAACGGGTATTTGCGTGAAGACGGCTACGACATCGTCGTGGCTTCCGAGGTGATGGCGATCCTGTGCCTTGCGACCAGCCGCGCCGATTTGAAAGCGCGTCTGGGCCGCATCGTCATCGGCTATAAATCCGATAAAGTAACGCCGGTTTACGCAAGCGACCTGAAAGCGCACGGGGCGATGGCGGCCTTGCTGAAAGATGCGATCAAACCGAACCTGGTACAAACGCTGGAAAACAATATCGCAATTATTCACGGCGGCCCATTCGCCAATATCGCACACGGCTGCAATACCGTTACGGCGACGAAAACGGCGTTAAAACTGGCCGATTATGTCGTAACGGAAGCCGGCTTCGGCGCGGACCTGGGTGCGGAAAAATTCATCGATATTAAATGCCGCATGTCCGGCCTGAAACCCTCGGCGGTGGTATTGGTGGCGACAGTCAGGGCGTTAAAATTCCACGGAGGTATTGCCAGGGAGTCTTTAAACCAGGAAAACCTCGCCGCGCTGGAACAGGGTTTTGCCAATCTTGAGCGCCATTACCAGAATATCACGCAACATTACGGCCTGCCTTGCATCGTTTGCGTCAACCATTTCACGTTCGACACCGAGGTTGAAATTAATTTATTGCAGGCGAAATGCGCGGCACTGGGCGCGACCTGCGTGGTGTCCAAGCATTGGGCGGAAGGCGGGGCTGGGGCAGAACTTCTCGCGCAAGCGGTCATTAATGTCGTCGATAACCGCAGCCCTGGGTTTACCTTTGTTTATGACGAAAGCTTGAGCCTGTGGAAAAAAATCGAAGCCATCGCAACCAAGCTATACGGCGCCGGCGCGGTCACGGCAAATGCCAAGGTAAAAGCGCAATTGGCGGCCTGGGAAG
>SCST01000398.1 GCA_004299465.1 Methylovulum sp.
TTGGCGGCTACCAACGCCGCCAAGATGCGTAATGCCAACTTACAGGACAGTAATAATGACTAACTATTTTGCCCATTACAGCTAAACTGAGCGATTTATCAGGAGCGACTTCGTGAACAGAATCGAACATATTAGCCTGATGGCTTCTTACAACGCCTGGATAAATGCCAAACTGTATACGGAAGCCGGACGCTTGTCTGATGACGAGTTGTTGGCAGACAGAGGCGCATTCTTCGGTTCAATTATTGGCTCACTCAATCACATCGTGGTTGGCGATACCCTTTGGCTGAAACGTTTTGCGACACATCCCGGCAACCACCTGTCGCTTGAGCCGATAAGACAGCTTCAGGCTCCGGCTAGCCTCGGACAGATATTATTCACCGACATGACAGGCCTTTCGGAGCGGCGGCATTGGCTGGATACCGTCATCACCGCTTGGTCGCAGTCGCTGACAGAGGCGGATTTGGATCACGTCTTGCACTACGCCAACATGAAGGGCATCGCCGCGAACAAATCCTTTTTCAGCTTGGTGATGCACTTTTTCAACCATCAAACCCATCATCGCGGCCAGGTTACCACCTTGTTGTCCCAGCGGGGTATCGATGTTGGCGTAACCGATCTGCTGGAGCTGATTCCCAATCAAATGGCGGTTTGAAAAGACAGCAAAACGGCAAACCATTGCCCGTCCGGTTCATCAAAATAGCTGGTCAAAATTTTTGCCAAGAACGACAACATTGGAGTGTGTATGCAGTACGTATTAATTATTCACGAAGTCGAATCGTATCCGGCCTGGAAGGCGGTTTTCGATCAAGCGGCAGAGATCAGAAAAAACGCGGGTGAGATCAGCTATCAATTGCTACGATACGACAACGATGCCAACAACATCGTGCATTTCTCGCAATGGTCTACACTCGACAATGCCCGGCGGTTTTTCGAGTCGCCGGAGTTGGTGGCAATCAGGAAAAAAGCCGGCGTCAAGGCCCCGGAATTTATTTATCTGCAGGAAATAGAACGAGGCGTTCTATAACCTCAATCTGCACAAAGTCGTTGAAACGCTAAGGAGTAGCAATGCTAAGTGTGTTAATGAAGTACGGCGTCAATATACGCAGGAGCAAGAGATCGCCCAATGGAGGCGATGCACAGGACGTTACGAAAAGCTTTTAAAATCGTGCCTGGCGACAAAAATGTCCGGCTGCTGGTGCATGACCCCATCGCTTTGCCTGCCGACCGTACACTGGATGCCAAGCGCAATCTTTACCGGACAATCGCGGCCAATCTTGAGCCGTCCGGCATCCCCAAGGATCATGTCAAAATTTTGTTGCGGGAAATCGCGAAAGAAAACTGGGGCATTCGCGGAGGGCAAGCAGGTTGTGATGTTGATTTGGGCTTCAAGATTGGTTTAGCGCATCCATCATCCCTAATTCATTCACTCTTTTCCCACTGCTGCCAAACAAACCAATTTACATTCCGGCTGCAAGGCGACCAGCAATGTGGTTTGTAGAAAGCATTGCGGTCCATGCTCGGGATGATTGAACCGGCGCTCGCCGCCTTCGCGGTTCAGCACGGCTTGTTCCCGCCAATGTCGTGCAAATACCGGGCTTTTGGGCAATAGATCGTCAATCAGCGCTTGCATGGCGACATCTTGCGGACGACGGCTGTAATCGGCACGAAACTCAGCCACCAATCGACGGACGCGTTCCGGCCAGTCGGCAATCAGTCGTTGCGCGGCCGGGCTGAGAAAAACGAATTGCAGCAAGTTGCGCTCTTGGCTTTCTTGGTCCAACCAGCCGGAGAACAACTCGGCAGCCTCGGCATTCCAGGCTCTGGCAGTCCAGGTTCGATCCAGGAGATAAGCTGGGCCTGCAAACCGGGACGGCAAGGTTAAAAGCTCTGGAAGCAAGTCGGCCTGAGGCTCAGCAGGGCCGGACGGATCGCGTTTTCCCGCCAAATCAAACAACGAGGCACGCTCGGCCGGTGCCAGTCCTAGCGCCTCGGCCAGACGAATCAACGCTGGGACAGAAGCGGCAACATCGCGTCCTTGCTCAAGCCAAGTGATCCAGGTCACGCTGACCTTAGCGGCTTCGGCCAATTCCTCGCGCCGCCAACCGGGCGTCCGCCGTCGTCCAACAGCCTTCGCAGGTGGCGACAAACTTTCACGGTGTGCTCGAATAAAAGCACCCAAGAGGCGACGAGAGTCAGGTTCGGACATGGTGCATTTTATACTAGGATAATTGCTCATATTGTACCAGCATAATGCTTGGATTAACCTGTCTCCTGACGGCATCGAACGACTAAATCCGGTGTTATTTTTCAATATGAATGACAGGAATAAAACCATGAAACAAAGCAACCTGGTTAGTGAACAATTCAGTGGCAGCGCCCAAGCCTATTTAACAAGCACTGTTCATGCTAATGGCGCCGACTTGCAGCGCCTCACCCAATTAACGCGGGATTCTGCTTGCCGCCAAGCACTCGATTTGGGTTGTGGCGCGGGTCACGCGGCCTTTGCCATCGCTAAGGCGGGTTCGGCGGTCATTGCCTATGA
>SCST01000045.1 GCA_004299465.1 Methylovulum sp.
AGGGCAGTCTACTGGCTGTTATTCATCAATTATTAGGCGGCGTCCGCGCCAGCATGGGTTATACCGGCAGCCAAACCATTGAAATCCTACATGAAAAAGCCCAGTTTGTGCGCGTCACCAACGCCGGCATGCGGGAAAGCCACGTCCATGACGTGACGATTACGAAGGAAGCGCCGAATTACCGCGCGGAATAAGGCCTGAAGTTTTAGGCGTGATGCTACTCGTGCAGTAAATCGACTTTATCGTAAATATCGCCCAACGCCAGCGTTTCGCCCAGTTGGGCGATATTTAACACATCGGCCAAGGCGCTGTACTCTGTCAACAGCCACTGGTTCGGCGCTTGTTTGACAAAATGCTCAACGTGAACTTTGTCCTGGCTGACCAGGATGTAATCCTGCAATCCGGGAAGGCCGCGATAAATTTCAAACTTACCGGCGCGATCATAATCCTTAGTGCTGCCTGATAAGACTTCAATAATCACGATTGCGTTGCAGACAATATCGCGGCGGTTCTGCCAATAGTCCGGTTGGCCTTTGATCACCAATATATCGGGATAGGTAAAGGATTCAGTGTGCGGAATATGCAGTTTTACATCGCCTGCAAATACGCGGTAATCACGTTTTTTAAAAGCAATTCCCACGATAATGCAGATATTAACAATAATTTGATTGTGATTAATCGTGCTGCCCGCCATTGGATAAACCTCCCCGGAATAATATTCGCTTTTAAACTCAGCCTTTTCCTCGGCCGCTAAATAGTCTTCGATTGAGTAATATTTTATAGCCGCTACTGTATTCATAGTGTTACCTGTGTTTTGCCAATCAATCGCTTGAAGAAAGGGGCGGGAGACAAGCCCGAAAATATCGCCGCTTCAAAGTATATGCTCGCCTGCAATATCGGCGTTAATAAAATCCATAATATCTTGCTCATCGCTAAAATTGCCGTATGCCAGCAGCAGTTTTGTATAGGCGGCTTCTATCGACATATTCCAGATAACTTCCGCGCCCTGCGCTATCAGCGTTCGGGTGCTCTGGTATGCGTCGACCGATTGGATAATCGGCGCCAGGTACACTTTAATAGCGCGTTCGCGGCAACGTGTTATGAATTCCGGCAGGGAATGGTCTTCGCCCCATTGCCGGGACACACAGGCGGTGCCGGAGTGGTATAAATCATGTAACACCGCATCGACCTGTTCCAGGTTAATCGTCCGGTAATTTAGCCCCGGATACGGTTTTATCATTAAAATCCGTTCGGAAAATTCGGGTTTCAACACAATGCGCCTGAACGGCGTTGCCGCCGGCGGATTAAGCGCTGAAAACCGCCGGTCTTCATAGCGCATATAGCTTTTATGCTGGACACTGATAAAGTCGCCGCTTAATTGTAAACAGGATGCCAAACGCGTACCCTGATGCACAACGGTCATCTGCTGCGGATTACGATAGGGCACAAAAACGCCGGGCTGATTGATTAGCGCGATAAAATCCACCGCACAAATAAAGTTTTCCAAACCGTTCGCCCTGCTGTCATCAAGCGGATAATCGCTGGACACCAACAGGACGGGCACATTAAGCGCATGGAAATAAAGCCCTAACGCTGCGGCCGTATAGCTGAGCGTATCCGTGCCGTGCGTAACAATAATGCCGTCATATTGGGCCGGTTGCTCCGCTTCTATCGCGGCAATCAAGGTTTTCCACGCCGCAGGCGCAAGATTCTCGCTGAGCAGGTTCAAGGGCTGGATGGTTTTGAACATCAGTTGTTGAGAATCGGGATAATGCTGCCGGAACTGTTGCAACAAGGTGAACGGTGCTGTCGCAGAGGTATCGATGCAGCCTTCCGTCGCCATGGAGCCTATCGTCCCGCCGGTAAATACAAGCAGAATATTTTTCATAAACTTATAATAGGTTATTAATCAAATGGATCAAGCATAGCAAAGCAGGCCGCGCATTAACATGAAAATATCAATCATCGTCGCGATGGCGAGCAACCGCGTTATCGGCTTAAATAACCGGATGCCCTGGCATTTATCGGCGGATTTAAAAAAATTTAAGCAGATTACTATGGGTTCGCCCATCCTGATGGGCAGAAATACCTTTGAGTCTATAGGCAGGCCGTTACCGGGCAGGACAAACATCATTATCAGCAAAAATTCGGCGTACCGGCAAGACGGCTGCCTGGTTTTTAACGATATTGATACGGCGCTGGCGGCAGCCTGCCAGGACGCTGAAGAAATTTTTGTAATTGGCGGATCGAAGCTTTACGAAACCATGCTGGCCCAGGCAAACACGCTTTACCTGACGCAAATAAAAAAGGCATTTCACGGCGATACGTTTTTCCCCGAATGGCACGGCGATGACTGGCTGGAGGTGGAACGGGAAGATATTGACGACGACCCTGGTGTGCCGTTCAGTTATAGTTTCTTAAAGTTTGAAAAACGTTAAATGCAAGTTGCCCAATGAGCGGACATATGATAGCGCTATGCCCTTAATGAAACCAGTGCGCATTGCGTATGCGTAATGACACTTTATCGCCTTTATGCAATTGCAGTTGCTTGAATTGCTCGTTGGGCATTTCGGCATAAACCGTTGCATTGGGATGATCCGGCGAGTTTTTTACCAGTTCGATACGGATCAACGCGCCCAGGTGCTGCCAATCTTTCAGGATAGCCTGCGCGGTTTCGTCATCGGTCGCTTTTTGTATGTCGATATCATGCGGACGCACATGGGCTGATTTGCCTTGCTGGTCATCGGCTATCTCAAGTCCCGTGGTTTGCAGCCATTGCGTATCGTGATGCTCCAGCGAGAACACATTGGTCTGGCCGATAAATTTCGACACGAAGGCATTGGCGGGGTGGTCATAAATATCGCTGGGCGCGCCTTGCTGTTCGATGCGGCCGTGGTTGAGCACGACAACCTGGCTCGCGACTTCCATCGCTTCTTCCTGGTCGTGGGTCACAAAGATACTGGTGACATTCAGTTCATGATGCAACGAGCGCAGCCATTGCCGCAAGTCTTTGCGCACACTGGCGTCGAGCGCGCCGAAAGGCTCGTCCAGCAACAACACCGAAGGCTCCACGGCCAACGCGCGCGCCAACGCGATACGCTGGCGCTGTCCGCCGGACAATTGATCGGGAAAGCGGTCATGCAGCCAATCCAGTTGCACGAGTTCCAGCAGCGCATGGACTTTATTAGTAATTTCAGGCTCGCTCGGGCGTGTTTTTTTAGGCTTGACACGCAAGCCGAACGCGACGTTATCAAATACCGTCATGTGCCGGAACAGCGCGTAATGCTGGAAGACAAAGCCGATACCGCGGCGGCTGACATGATGGTCGGTTTTATCCTCGCCGCTTAATAAAACGCGCCCTTCGTCGGCTTGCTCCAGCCCCGCGATGATGCGCAATAACGTGGTTTTGCCGCAGCCTGAAGGGCCTAACAGCGCAACCAGTTCGCCTTCGGGAATTTCCAGGTTGATCTGGTCGAGCGCGGAAAATTTGCCGAAATTTTTGCTGATATTGGAAAGTAAAATGCTCATGAGGTTCTCGAAATATGTTCTTGTAGTAGGGCGCGCGCGGCGCGCCCTACGCAGGATCTATGGATTAGTGCTTACCCTGTTTCCATTCCAGCACGGACTTTAAAATCAGCGTGACGATGGCCAGGCCCGCCAATATCGATGCGCCGGCGAATGCGCCGACGAAATCATATTCGTTATAGCTGACTTCGACATGCAACGGCAGTGTATTGGTCATGCCCCGGATGTGCCCGGATACGACCGATACCGCGCCGAATTCACCCATCGCCCTGGCATTGCACAGC
>SCST01000046.1 GCA_004299465.1 Methylovulum sp.
ACCGCCTGCAATTCAAACACTGTTTTTTTAAGGCCGCCAGGATAACGCGCAGCTTCATTGACCAATTGGACCAGCCATTCCAAAGGGCGCTCCGCCTCTTCCATAAACGGCATCGCTTCAATGGCGACATAATCATAATGCGCCAGGAAAGACTCGAACGACTGTGCATACCATTCTTCGCTATACGGCTTCAATAACGGCAAGGCATAAAAATTCCGCGCCGTTTTGATTGCCGGTCGATAAATGCGCACCCGGCTCGCCAACTCATCGGTAAACTGGCTGATCAACTCGGTTTTGCGATGCGCCCAGGCCAAACGCATATCCCCAGTAGCATGCAGTTTCTCAAACTGGCCGGGCAGCCCCCATACCTCATGCGTAAAGGCCAGCGCTTCAGGCGACGCATCTTCATAGTCGGACAAAATACCGTCATCATGAAACAGGATGCCGTCGAAATTACAATACTTGCCCAGGTCTTCATAAATCTCGGCGACAAACTGCCGCGCTTCGGGCTGAAAAGGCGAAAGCCGGGTATAAATATGGCTGGCTTTTTGCGCCTTGCCATCGCGCCATTCCTGGACATACCAGGCATCCGGCAGCTTATTCCGATACGCCAAAACCGGCATCCAGGCATACACTTTCACACCGGCGACCCGTTTCAATTGCCAGGCGACACGATTAAACAAATCCTGCCTGACCGGCAGGTGCCGATTGGGAAAATACAAGGCTTCCGCATTACCGTCGCCGTCAGGGTCGGCATAAGCCTGCAGAAAAACGGTATTAATGCGCATATCCTTGATACGCTGGACTACGCTATCCAGATTACGCTCAGTCTGCCGGGCATCATCATCGTAAAGATAATCCATATCCAGATGCGCGACGCGCAATGACCTGTCAGCCCGCAAGCCGGTAACAATATCGGCAAATTGTCCGGTATCAGGATTATCGACGATAATCAGGCGGCGCAAGGCCTTAATATCGGCCAGGGTATTGAAGCCGTCTATCAGCCCCATCGTTATCGGCATACCGGCTTCAGAGGACGCTTCCAGCGAGATGCTGTTGTATTCCCCATAAGGCCACACCATGACCCTGGGCCTGACACCGGTATGCTGAAAAATGAACTCGGCGCTGCTTTTAAGGCGGGTACGAATACGCTCCTGATAATCGTCATCGCTTTCATAATGCGCCGTCGCCGGGTCATAGCGCCGGGTAACGGCAGCTGCCTGGGTATTTTGCTGGGGATTGGCAAGAATGCCTTGATGTAAATCATAGCTATGTGAGGCAATTTCGACCAGGCCGGACTGCCTCAGTTCGCGCACTTGCTCCCAAGTCAGCAGCGGCTGCTTCACGTCAGCAGGTTTGTTGCCGTCCATCCAGGCGCCAACGAGAGCAACAACGGCCGGGTAATGGTGTTTTTTAAGTAACGGGAATACCTTGGTATAGAAGCTTTGGTAACCATCGTCAAATGCCAGCAATACCGCTTTATCGGGCAAGGACGCCTTACCGTCCGCCGCATCAAAAACGGCTTGTATGCTGACGATACGGTAGCCGTGCTCTTTTAACCAATGCAATTGCTCTTCGAAGCGATCTTCGCTGACATCGGTAGCATAAACAGGTGTTTGTTTGCTGCCTACAATATCGTGATAATTGATTACCAAAAAATGCGGCTCATTCGCGTAAGCGATGTTGAAAAAACCGGATGAAGCAATCACCATCAACAGTAAAAATTTTTTTAGTATTTTTAATGCGATGACATGACGCAAAAAAGATGCACAACGATGGATAAATAAATACCGGCTTTCGGTACAACAGCAATAGCAGAAAAACATGAACATCATCAAATAATCGAAAATTTATTTATTCTACCAAAATAAAGCGATTGACTTCGAAAACATCAACAACCCAAAAGACACTGCCGCCATCCGGTCGGTATGAAACATTCCACAGTAAGAGCAATACTCGTGTAGGTTTTATACGAGCCGCCCTTTACAATAGACCTTCTTTGTAAAATCTTCCTGTCGACTCATGACTAAAAGACACCTTGTTTTATTCGCTTTGCTCAGTGCCGTACTGGCCGCTATCGCTATCCCATTCATACCGAAAACCATGCAAAAAGCCGGACTCATGCCGCCTGCAACGGTTTACCGGCACGCGGAGGAAACCAGCAGCGTAGAAAAGTCCTGCTCCAATGAACACCCCGACTGGCGGCAGGCCCAGGTGATTGACGGCGTAGCGATTGATGC
The DNA here is from genome assembly GCA_004299465.1 of Methylovulum sp. GTDB lineage: Bacteria > Pseudomonadota > Gammaproteobacteria > Methylococcales > Methylomonadaceae > Methylovulum. The sequence goes on from SCST01000046.1 coordinate 2,241, forward strand.
CGCGCCATCCTGCGAACCCGACAATCCTTACGATATTGCCGTCGCGGTCAAAGGCGCCAATAACGTCTCGATGGCGACACTGATGCAAACCGACCTGGCGCAAGACGCCCTGATCATGGGCGATGATGTCGATCATGACGGCGACCCCGATGTCATCCGCATCAAGCTGGAAGTCGCCGAACTTAACGGCTCCAGCCCGGACGGCGATTTCCTGATTAATACCTACGCTATCGCGCCCGGCATCCAACCCGGACTGTGGGTATACGCGCCCAAATCACGCGGCATGGCACTAAAAAACTTTAACTCGGTAGTGGCCGCCCCGCTGCTGCGCGCACCGTCACCGACCATTCGCGTCGAACAGGGTGACAAAGTGTATATCACATTGGAAAACACCCATTATTTACCGCATACCATTCACCTGCACGGCGTCGACCATCCCTGGATGACCGCCGATGGACAAGATAACGACGGCGTTGAAGAGCATCCCGCTTTTCCGGGTAAGAGCCATACCTATGAAATCCAGCCGAGACACGCCGGCAGCATGCTGTATCATTGCCATGTGCAAACCGCGCAGCATTTTATGATGGGTTTGAACGGCCTGTTCGTCGTCGAAGAAAACCAGCCGGATAACTGGGTGCAAACCTTTAACATCGGCGCGGGCCAGGTGCGTCACCCCTCGGTTGCGGTAAAAAAAGCCTACACACAGGAATACGACTTGTTTTACCAATCCATCGATAAAAAACTCGCGCACATCATCCAGGACGCCATAGACCCCAGGCTCATTGCCCAACGCATGAGCCGCGACTATAACATGACCGAATCCTTTGAAAATTACTTCCTGCTCAACGGGCATTCTTTCCCTTACACCTTACGGGACGCGATGATCATCGTCGCAGACAATGAAAATGTTAAATTGCGTATCGCCAACGTCCAGCGTTCCTCAATAGCGCTGCATTTTCATGGACATAAAGCGACCGTCACGGCCTATGACGGCGTTGAGCAAGCCGAAGGCTTACAGATAACCCGCGATGTTTTCGATATAGCACCGGCGCAACGGCTAGACCTTTCGCTCAAAACCCAAAACAACGGCCTGGACAGCTACGGCCCCGGCCTGTGGATGTTCCATGACCATGTCGCGACAGGCACCACCACGGATGGCATGGAGCCAGGCGGCAATATGGCCATCCTCGCGTACAAAGGCTTACTCGATGAGCAGGGCATGCCGAAAATGCACGATGAATTACTTAACGAAGTGTTCAGCAAAGATTATTACGCGAAAAAGCAGGCGCTCTGGGCGCAAGGCGACTTTGCGCATTTGCTCGGCGACGCCGGCCAGATTGCACCGGATTACCTGCGCATCATCGTATTCGGGCTGGCCTCGGGCCTGGCCATCGGCCTCTTTGCCTGCATCGTCATTATCTACAAAAAGAAACGAGCACTATGAACTTGCAAAAAAGAATAACGATAACCGCCCTGATGCTGGGCCTCATTGAACTTAGCTTTGCAGGCATGCATCACGAAGGCATGCTGATGGACGAAAATGGCATGATCATGAATGCCAATACCGACCGGCTGCCGCGCGACTGCGAGAAAATATCGGAGAATATTGACATAACCATCCGTGCTGGCCAAAAACACGCGCTGAAATTCAACGGCAAGATGTTTGCTTTCGACAACCAGGAATGGAACGTCAAGCCCTGCGCCAAACTTAATATTACGTTCATCAATGATGACCAGATACGGCATCAATTGATGATACACGGCCTGCCCGGCTATTTGTACCCGGAAGGCATGTTTCACCTGGAGCTATACGGGGCTGGGAAATTGCAGGCGTCACTGATTATGCCGGGCCTAAAAAAAACCTACCTGGTGCACTGCGAATTACCTCAGCACATGGAAAAAGGCATGAAAGCGCAATTAAAAGTGGATGGCGGCGATGGCGATTTACCCAGCATTCCGGGCATCAGCGAAGCGCTCAGGGCGGATAGTTATCCGGTAGATTGGTCAGAGGCGACCGTGGCTATCTTATTGCTTTGCGTTTTGGCGGGCGTTGCCGCGCCTTTTTTTATCATAAAACTCAAATAGCACACGGCATATCATCATATGCTGAATGCCAGTTTAACTTGCGTAGCGTACCCATAGGATACGCTGTGCGCACCATGACACTCCGGAAGGTACGCATAGCGTACCCTCCGCAGCTTATTTCCCGTATTTTTTACGGAATTTATCAACACGTCCGGCGGTGTCGACGACGCGTTGTTTACCGGTATAAAAAGGATGGCATGAAGAGCAAACCTCTATCTGCAAATCCTTGGCTATTACAGAACCGGTCACAAATGAATTACCGCAACCGCAAGTTACGGTAATTTGTTTATAGTTAGGATGAATTTCTGGTTTCATATCATTCACATACCCACGAACGGGCCACATACTTATTGAAAAACCCGGTATAATACGGCCCTTAGCACAAAACCGCAACCTGAATTTGATTATGCGCCTCATTACCCTGAACGCCAACGGCATTCGTTCCGCCGAACGCAAAGGTTTCTTCAACTGGATGCCACTGCAGAATGCTGACATTATCTGCATCCAGGAAACCAAGGCGCAAACGCACCAGTTGAATTTGGACTGCTATTACCCGAAAGGCTACCACTGCTTTTATCATGATGCGGATAAAAAAGGCTATAGCGGCGTCGCGCTATATTGCAAGAAACAGCCCGATAACATCATCAACGGCATCGGTTGGCCAGATTTCGATGCCGAAGGCCGTTTTATCGAGGCCCAATTCGGCAACTTAAGCGTAATTTCACTGTATTTACCGTCAGGCTCTTCAAGCGAAGAACGCCAAGCCGTCAAATTCGATGTCATGGGCCGTTTCATGCCTTACCTGCAAGAACTCGCGCAAACAGGTCGCGACGTTATTATTTGCGGCGACTGGAATATCGCCCACCAAGAAATCGACTTGAAAAACTGGCGGGGCAATCAAAAAAATTCAGGATTCCTGCCCGAAGAACGCGCATGGATGACGCAATTATTCGCTGACGGGCAATGGTTCGATGCGTTCCGCTTGATTAACCAGGAGGCCGAGCAATACACCTGGTGGTCGAACAGGGGACAGGCCTGGGCTAAAAACGTAGGATGGCGCATCGATTATCAAATCATCAGCGCATCACTAAAAGATAAAGTGGCCGCAACATCTATCTACAAAGATCAGCGTTTCTCCGACCATGCCCCGCTTATTATGGATTATGACTTGTAAGCCGGCATGCTTTATAGCGGCTTCGTTGATTTATCTTGCGCATTCCACGGCGCGACTTTAAGCAAAAGCAGCATACCCGGAATAGCGACAATAAAGCAAAGCAGGAAAAAAGGCTTCCATCCCAGCCACTCCACCAAATAACCGGTAGCCGCATTGGCAACAGTACGCGGCACCGCCGCCAGGCTGGTAAATAACGCGAATTGTGTGGCGGTGTAAAGCGGATGGGTGGTATGGGCGATAAAAGCGACAAAGGCCGCCGTGCCCAAACCAACCCCCAGCGCCTCAACACCAATGACCGCGGCCAGCCCGAGCAGGTTATGGCCTATCGTCGTAAGCCAGGCAAAACCCAAAATTGCCGCCATCTGCACCGCACCAAAAATCCACAAAGCGCGGTTGATGCCAAGCTTGATCATCCAAACCCCGCCGACTAAGCCGCCGAAAACACTAGGCCATAAACCAGCATTTTTAGCAACCAATCCAATCTCCGTTTTACTGAAGCCCATATCCAAATAGAAAGGTGTAGCGAGTGCGGTCGCCATGCTATCGCCTAATTTGTAAAAAAAGATAAACGCCAGCACCAGCATCGCCGACTTTATACCGTTGCGGCTGACAAATTCCTGGAACGGCTCAACTACGGCCGCTCTTAATGTTTTCGGCGCGCCATTTTTAAGCACGGGCTCACTGACCATAAGCGTCATCGCAATACCGGGCAGCATGAACAGCGCCGTGATAAAAAACACACTGCGCCACGGCAAATGATCGGCCAAAATCAAAGACAGGGACCCCGGCACCAGCCCGGCAATTTTGTAGGCGTTGACATGTATGGCATTGCCTAAGCCCAGTTCATTATCCGGCAATAATTCCCGCCGGTAAGCATCCAACACAATATCTTGCGAAGCGCTAAAAAATGCCGCGACAACAGCCAGGTAGGCGCAAGCCCACAAATCCAGCGTAGGATGCAGCACTCCAAATGCCGGGAGCGTCAGCAATAATGCCGATTGGGTAATAAAAAGCCAACCGCGTCGCCGTCCCAGCGGCGGCGCATAACGGTCAAACAGCGGCGACCAAAGAAATTTCCACGTAAACGGCAATTGAACCAGCGCGAATAAGCCTATCGCTTTCAAGTCCACGCCTTCAGAGCGTAGCCATGCCGGCACGAGACTGATCAGGATATACAGCGGTAAACCGGAACTGAAGCCTGTGAATACGCAGATGAGCATGCGTTTATTAAGCAGCTCCCGCCAGATGTTGGTGTTATCTGTCATGGTATTTAAAAACTCAAACGTTATTGAAACAAACAGCTCGATAAACCCTTTATGGAACAGGCTCCGCCGCACAATAAAAAAGGCCGGTAGCCGGTTTCCACCAGCTATCGGCCTTTATGGTACAGCCATGTCGCTTGAAAGGCCTTGCCGTCAGTCAAACTACGGACTGTGTAGGCAGGAGTATCAGCCGTTAATCAGGTAATGCGTAAAAATGCTCGCGGCATAACCTGCGGCAATCGCAGGCGTCCATTGCAAGTGGCTAAAGAACGTGTATTTATGGTTCGACTGCCCCATCAAGGCCACGCCTGCGGCAGAACCGACAGACAATAACGAACCACCCACACCCGCAGTTAAAGTCACCAACAGCCATTGATATAGATCCATATCCAGGCCCATATTCAACACGGCAAACATCACCGGGATGTTATCAACAATCGCCGAAATCAAGCCCACCAGGATGTTGGCCGTCGTTGCGCCTAAACCTTCGTACATCGCACCGGATAATAATTCAAGGTAGCCGATGTAACCCAGGCCGCCAACTGCAAACACGACGCCAAAGAAAAACAGTAAGGTGTCCCATTCGGCATGGCGGACTTTATTGAAAATATCGAAGCCGTCCTCACCTTCAACATAATATTTGGTTTTTATAAAATACCCGTAAATCATCAGCGCGGAAAGACCGACCATCATACCCATGAAAGGCGGCAAATGCAGGGCTTGTTTAAAGCTGACCGCTGTCGCAATGGTCACTAAAAACATGACGCAGATTTGAATCGCGCCGGGTTTTAACTGTACCGCAGCTTCGTCAGATGCTTTGGGCTGTTCGTCAGGCACGGCAAAATACATGACCGCCGCAGGTACGCCGTAATTGACTGCCGATGGGATGAATAACTTGAAGAAATCGAAAAACTCAGCGTACTCGGCCTGCCAGACCATTAAGGTCGTAATATCGCCGAAAGGACAGAACGCACCGCCTGCATTGGCGGCAACAACGAGATTGACAAAACCGATACTGACGAATTTAGGGTTATCCGCACCTACCGCCATCACCACCGCGCCGACTAATAAGGCTGCAGTCAGGTTATCGGCGAC
>SCST01000399.1 GCA_004299465.1 Methylovulum sp.
GACAAATCCGCCGAGGAATTAGCCGATTTGCTCGTTAATACCTGGCAAGGTGTTTTGTTGAGAATGAAAATTGAGAAATCATCCCTGCCTCTCAAGCAGTGCTGCGAAAATTTATTGGATGATTATTTTAAACGGTGATGCTATTATCTTATCGACCAAGACGACCGGTCATTTTTAAACATTACGAGGAGACAACATGCCAAAATATATTATCGAACGTGAAATTCCCGGTGCCGGTTCTTTAAGCGCTGAAGATTTGCAAGGCATTTCACAAAAATCCTGCGGGATTCTTAAGGACATGGGACCCGGCATTCAATGGGTCGAAAGCTATGTGACCGACGATAAAGTCTATTGCGTTTATATCGCGCCCGATGTTGATGCGATCAAGGCGCATGCGGATAAAGGCGGTTTCCCGGCCGACCGCATATCCGAAATCAAGACGATGATAGACCCGACAACGGCTGAAGCTTAAAGCTGCAAAAAGATAAAACGGGCATTTTGCAAGGAATGCCCGGCATCGTTAAAAATAATAACACCACCAAGAGAGTGCGATGAAATCAAAAAACACGATAAAAGCCTTAGTGCTGGGGGCAACCCTGCTGTGCCCGATGCTGGCACAGGCCGAAATACTCGCCATGCTGAACTATGAAAGCAAACCGAAAGAAACGCCCCGGCGTGAAGGTATAGCCATTATTGACGTCGATCCTGCATCGGAAAATTTCGCGAAAATAATTACCGATATTCCATTGCCGCCGGACCTGGTCGGCCACCACATCTTTTATAATAAGGACGCCAGCAAGGCTTACCTGACTGCATTAGGCAGCAATCCCCTGCAAGTCATGGACATGAAAAAATACCCTTACCGTCTCAAGACCATCGATGTACCTGACTGCAAGGTCGGTGAAGATGTGGTATTTTCCGGCGACAATAAAACCTGGTATTTGACCTGCATGGGCTCCAGTAATGTGATTGTCGGCGATGCCGAAACCGATAAACAAATCAAGGTGATCGAAGCGCCGGAGTCAAAATCGAATACAACCTTTATCAGCTACCCGCATGGCATCGGCCTGCAGGACGACATCGACCGCATCATCGTGACCAGCACGGTGCGCCCCTCCGATCTCGGCGCTCCCGGCGAAACGGTAAGCGTTATCGAAGCCAGCAGCGGCAAGGTGCTGTCTACGCATAAATTATCTGACAAGGCTTCGCCGTCCGGTGTGTCTCCCGTCGAGGCGGTGTTTTTGCCTGGCGCCGATCCGGCAATAGCTTACGTTAATAATATGTTCGGCGGCACGATATGGACCGGCACCTGGGACAAAGCTGACAAGGATTTTAAATTTCGCCAGGTCTACGATTTTAACCCCGCCAAACAAGGCGTACCGCTGGAGATTTATTTCAACCACAAACATGACCGCATGTACGTGACCACGGCAAACCCAGGCCACCTGAATGTGTTCGACATCAGCAAACCGGCACAACCCAAATTATTGAAAGCGATACCTACAGCGGGCGGTGCCCATCATGTCGTATTTTCGCCTGATGAACATTACGCCTTTGTGCAAAACAGTTTTTTAAACCTGCCCGATATGGACGACGGCTCGATTACCGTCGTCGACCTGGTCAAGCTTGAAAAGAAATCAACGATTGATACGCTGAAAAAACAGGGCTTTAATCCTAACTGTATCGTGTTGTTGCCGGAATGGCATCATGATGATGCGCATTAAGCGGCGATAAACGGGCCGCTTATTCGTTAAGGAGGAGTGCCGGTTTGCCTTTATAACCAGTAACCCCGCGGGCATGATGTTGCGCGCTGCATTGCCCGCCTACAAGCCAAGCCTGCACTCCTGTAAAACCAGCGCCAATACCTTGGTCAACAAATCCGCCTCGCCAGTTTCAAAGCTGAACGCAGCGGTTTCTTTGCGCAACCAGGTAAACTGGCGCTTGGCCAATTGTCGTGTCGCGGCAATGGCCTTTTCGGTCATCGTTTCAATATCATCTTCGCCCTGCAAATAAGACCAGACTTGCCGATAGCCGACGGCCCTGATTGCCGGCATTTTTTCGCTCAAATCCCCCCTGCTGTAAAGCGCCTGGACTTCTTCGATCAGGCCTTGCGCCAGCATCTGCCGGAAACGCTGCGCGATGATGTCATGCAGGACTTTCCGGTCAGGCGGCGCGATAACCAGTTTTAGTATCCGGTAAGGTATCGTTTGCACCTGAGCCTCCGCAAAAAACGAACTCAACGGCCGACCGCTGATTTCATAGACTTCCAGCGCCCGTTGCACACGCTGCGGATCATTCGGATGTATTCTCACCGCCGCCTCGGGGTCAACCTGGGCCAAACGCTGGTGCAACGCATCTTTACCCAGTTTTTGCAGTTCCTCGTCAAGCCTGGCCCTGATGGCAGGATCGGCTTGCGGCAAAACAGCCAGTCCGCCCGCCAAGGCATTAAAATAAAGCATCGTACCGCCGACCAGGATAGGTAGTTTCCCCCGCCGGCTTATATCGGCCATTAATGCCAGGGCCTGGGTTTTGAACTGCCCGGTCGAAAAGGATTCCGACGGGTCGAGAATATCCAGGAGATAATGGGGAATGTCGCCTCTTTCTGCAAGCGACGGTTTGGCCGTGCCTATATCCATGCCTTTATAGACCAAGGCCGAATCCACACTGATAATTTCGCCGTTGAGTGCTTGAGCGAGCTGCACGGCTAATGTGGTTTTGCCTGAGGCCGTAGGTCCCATTACGAAAACGACTGGGGGATAATGCTGCATATCTTGGGTATGGGGTGCGTAGGGCGCGCCGCGCGCCATAAAGTTAAACTTCGAAGAAGGCGCGCATTATGCCCCAGAGGGTACGGCGCGCCCTACTCGTTCTTATTGCCCGCGCAAAAAGAACTTATCAAGATCATTCGTCGATAGCGCTATCCAGGTCGGCCTGCCATGATTGCATTGCCCGCTTCTTTCGGTTTGTTCCATCTCGCGCAGCAAGGCGTTCATTTCATCGATACCCAGGCGGCGCTGCGCTCGCACAGAACCATGACAAGCCATAGTCGCCAATAGTTGATTCGAATAATCCTGTATACGCCGGCTCACGCCGTGCTCCGACAAATCCGCCAAAACATCGCGCAGTAAAGTCTCCATATCACTGTCACGCAACAATGCAGGTACAGAGCGCAGGGTAATGGTTTCAGGCCCTGAGCGGCTGACTTCAAACCCCAGGGAATGAAAGAATTCATGTTCCTGCTCCGCCAAATCCGCATCGGCCAATGTAACGGTTATTTTAATCGGCAGCAGCAAAGGCTGGCTCGGCACGACGCCTTGCTGGTATTGCCGCTTTAAACGCTCATAGGTAACACGCTCATGCGCGGCATGGGCATCGACCAAGATGATGCCGGTACGCGTTTCGGACAGGATAAAAATATTGTGTAAATGCGCGATAGCATAGCCTAGCGGCGGTATATCCTGTTGTGCTTGCGGCACCGGTTTTACGGGTTCATGGTACAGGCTTGCATACGTCTTTACCTGCTCCTCCACCTGCAACGGCAGCGATGCCTGCTGCGGCGGCCTTGCAGGATAAAACGGCTTCGCATCGGCAACCCTATGCGGCTGCACCGGCATCGGCAATTCCACTGATGATCCGGTAATAATATCCTGATGCCCCGGCCTTACTGCCGCTAATGAGCGATGCAACGCGGAAAACAGGAAATCATGCACGAGACGGTCTTCCCTGAACCTAACTTCAAGTTTTGCCGGATGCGCGTTAACATCGACCAGCGCAGTATCCAAGGTCAAATACAATACAAAAACCGGGTGCCTGCCGTGAAACAGCACATCTTGGTACGCTTGCT
>SCST01000400.1 GCA_004299465.1 Methylovulum sp.
AGATAATTTTCGGCAAGATAGGCACGGTCGCCGGCAGTAATCGCCGGCAAGGCGGGCGTCTCTGCAGCGCTTTCATTTTTCAGTAAAACCTTGAGTTCATCGAGCGAATATTGCGCGATTTGACTGATACTGTATCCATTGCTGGTTGCCTGGTTAAGCAGTTTTAAGCGCGCAATGTCCTGATCGGTGTAAACGCGATGCCCGCCTGTCGTTCGCGCCGGTGTAACGGCCTGGTAACGGCGTTCCCAGGCCCTGACCAGGTCGGATTTAACGCCCGATCTTTTGGAAACCGTACTGATTAAATATCGCGCTGAATCAGCATTAAGATTAGCCATTTGCTTTTTTACATCAAAAATAACGTATAGTCTAGCATAGCGTTACAAAAGCTTGACAGTATTTGTACAGCGCAAGGTTGCCCCACTATGCTCACTCAATAGGCGTTTATTGCTTACCCTGATATGACAGCTTATAAATAACGCCGAGCATATCGTCACTGATCAGCAGGCTGCCGTCCGGCATGTCCAAAATATCCACAGGCCGGCCTGATACCGTGCCGTCTTTGTTGAGCCAGCCGCTGATAACATCCTCTTCCGCCGTCGGTTGACCCGCTTTGTCAAACTTGATCAACGCCACTCGATAGCCCTGCGGCTCGCTACGATTCCACGAACCGTGTTGCGCGACAAATAACTGGTGCCGGTAGTCGGCGGGGAATTGTTTGCCTTGATAAAAACGCAAGCCCAGCGGCGCGACATGGGCTTTAAATTTCCATACCGGCGCCTTGAATTGCTGGCATGATTTACCGGCAGCGAATTCAGGATCAGGAATCTCGCCGCCGTGGCAATAAGGATAGCCAAAATGCTCGCCTTTGGCGGACCATTCGTTGAGTTCGTCCGGCGGCAGGTCGTCGCCCAAATAATCGCGTCCGTTTTCGCTAAAAAACAAGCGTTTTGTTTCAGGTTGCCAATCGAAGCCAACGGTGTTCCTGATGCCGCGCGCAAGAATTTCAAGATCGCTGCCGTCAGGGTTTAGCCTGACTAATGCCGTATAAATCGCCTGCTCCGGCAGGCAAATATTGCATGGCGCACCGACGGCGGTGTACAGCTTGTTATCCGGGCCAAAGCGCAGGTATTTCCAGCCGTGGTGCCTATCGGACGGGAACTGGTCATAAATAACGGTAGGCGACGGCGGATTTGTTAAATGCCCGGTAATCGCATCGTAGCGCAGGATGCGGTTGATGTCGGCCACATACAGCGCGCCATCCTTGTAAGCCACGCCATTGGGCATGTTTAAGCCGGACGCGATCAGCTGGTGCGGCTGCGGCCTGCCGTCGGCACCGGGTTGCTGTACGGCATAGACTTTACCTTCCCGCCCTGTGCCGACGAATACAACACCGTTATCGCCTAAGGCAAGACTGCGCGCATTAGGCAGTTGATCGGCATAAATCGATAAAGTAAAACCTGCCGGGATATGCAATTGCTTGATAACGTCTTCGGGATTGCCGCGTGCAAAGCTTGTTCCCGTAACTACGGACAGCAACATAGTCAGCATGATGTTTAGCATCTTCATAAAAAAGTCCCCCCCTCGTATAGCCTTGTAATAAACTTTGCATCATATTATCACTCTGAAAAATGATTGAATTAAATTATTCGATCCCCATAATTAATTAGCACAAGCGGACATCAACTTATACTTAAGGCTTTCATCATGATGCGAATTTTTCTTTTTTTGGCGACCAACGCCGCGATACTGGTAGTGGTCAGCATTATTTTCAATTTATTAGGCTTAAAAAGCACGCTGGATGCGCAAGGCGTCAACATTAATCTCGACGGCTTGCTCGTTATGTCGGCCGTGATAGGCATGACGGGTTCCTTCATCTCGCTGGCGATGTCGAAATGGTCGGCGAAGCAGGCGATGGGCGTTTTCGTTATCGATCGTCCGCAAAACCAGACCGAGCAATGGCTGCTTGATGTCGTTGCAAGGCAGGCGCAGCAAGTCGGCATCGATATGCCGGAAGTCGGCATCTTTGACGCGCACGAAGCCAACGCGTTTGCCACCGGCATGAGCAAAAACAGCGCACTGGTAGCGGTCAGCACGGGCTTATTGCAGAGCATGGAGGCCGATGAGGTCGAGGCGGTTATCGGCCATGAAATGACGCATGTATCGAACGGCGATATGGTGACGATGGCGTTAATGCAGGGTGTCGTAAATACCTTTGTCTACTTTTTTGCAACGCTTATCGGCCATGTTGTTGACCGCACCGTGTTCAAAACCGAACGCGGTTACGGTCCCGCTTATTACATTACCCAGATAGTCGCGCAGATTGCGCTGGGCATCCTGGCTTCGTTGCTGGTCATGTGGTTCTCCCGTTACCGCGAGTTCAAAGCCGATGCAGGCGGTGCCAGATTGGCCGGACGTGAGAAAATGATCGCCGCGCTACGGGCTTTGCAACGCGCGCATGAAGCACCGGAACTACCGGGTCAATTGGCGGCATTCGGCATTAACGGTGGCGGTGTCAGGAAACTGTTTATGAGCCACCCGCCATTGGAAGAACGTATTGCGGCGTTACAAGGCAATCGCTAACTCATTGGCAGACAAGTAGGGCGCGCTGTGCGCGCCTTTTTTGTCGGCTGGGATTTATTCTCTCTCTTTGGCGCGCGGCACGCCCTACAAAACACGCACGATACGGTTAATCAGCGCTACCTACGTCAAAATACTACACACCTTAAAAACACGAGCATGCCTCATGATCTTCGCGCCTTAACGGAGAATCATTAAGATCGCCTTTAACATCGGTTATTCATTTTTAACCAGTTAGCGTAAAATCGGCCGTTCAAACATTCCACTAATCATTTAAGGCATACCATGAAAAAAATTCTATTCTTTGCCCTATTGCTGGCCGGTATTAACGCCTTTGCCGATGATGCAAAAAATGAATGGCATAACACCGTATTATCAGACGCCACAATAGAGAAAATTCAGCAGGCCAAATACCAATATAAAAAATGTGTCTCTGATGAAATGCAAAAGCCCGTTTATCAAGAGCAGGATACCCGCCGGGCAACCGATGGGATCATGAACCAGTGCGAACCGGTTTTGGCCAAGATGCGTGAGGTTTATATCGCCGAAAAGGTGCCTGCCATTGTCGCCGACCGGCATTTAAAACAAATGCGCATACAGACCACGCGGAGCGCCTTGCAAGGCATGATGTTCTCTGAAGCGGCGCGTAAAGCGGCTCAATAACAATAACTATAAAGAAGCCTTTACCGATGAATACACTATACACCATTGATTTATCCATAAAACCTACGACATTCGACTTATGGCATGTCTGCCTGGCAGGGACGGTTGCCGTGCTGTCGTTGACGCTGATTGTGTTGTTGCTGGTCATGGTCGCGAGCTTATTGCGCAGCAAAAAAGCACCGGCCGAAGCACTTGTCCAGCACGCCACGGCTAAGTCCGAGCCTGTTGTCCAGGTCGTTGAAAAAATTGTCGAAGTTGAAAAAATCGTCCATGCGCCTGCTCCGGAACCCGTTATATTAAAAGAGTCCACTCCCGATGCCGCGTTGCAATTATTGGGCTTGCTGCAAAAAGAGGCGCGTTTTATCGACTTTATCAAAGAAGATATTACCGCCTACAACGATGCCGATATAGGTATTGCCGCACGGGTGGTCCATGAAGGTTGCAATAAAGCGTTGGACGAACATTTCAGCCTGGCGCCTGTGCGTGAAGAGCAGGAAGGCACAAACATCACGGTGCAGCCGGGCTTTGACGCCTCGCAGCTGCGTTTGACCGGCAACATCGTCGGCCAGGCGCCGTTCACCGGCACCCTGATTCATAAGGGTTGGCAAGTCACCAGCATCAGGTTGCCAAAACTGACTCAGGGATATAACGCTGCAATTGTTGCCGCTGCCGAGGTTGAATTATGAGCCTGTTCGATCATATCAAAAAAATGCAGGAACCCAAGCCGGGAGCGGCGCCTGCGAATACCAATGCGGCTGCGGCGCCTGAAACGCCGGAACCTGAAAAATCCATCGATGAAGTCGTCAGTGAACTGATGGAAAATCAGCGCCCCGCCATTGAACCAGTCGAAGCCGCTCCTGTTGCCGCAGCACAAGCGCCCCATCAAAATATAAGCCCATCGGACAATCAGCGGTTTTCTGTAGGCATAGACCTCGGCACCACGCACTGCGTGCTGTCTTATGCAAAAATCTGCGATACGGACGACGAGTTTACCCAAGAGGTCATGGCCATAGCGCAATTGACCGCGCCGGGCATGGTTGAAGATAGTTATCAATTACCGTCATTTTTATACCAGGCGCACGAGGTGGAACTGGCCGAAGGCTCCACTGCCTTGCCGTGGACCGCCAAGCCGGAGTTCCTGGTCGGTGAAATCGCCCGTAACCTGGGCAGTAAAACGCCGATACGCCTGGTGTCCAGCGCCAAAAGCTGGCTGTGCCATGCGGGTGTGGATTGCAAATCGCCTATCCTGCCGATAGAAGCGCCGGAAGACGTCGTGCGAGTCTCACCTTTCCAGGCCAGTGTCGCGTATTTACAGCATATGCGTGATGCCTGGCAAAACAAACACCCTGCCTCGCCACTGGCGCAACAGGATCTGGTCATTACCGTGCCGGCGTCATTCGACCCGGCCGCCCGAGAGCTCACCGTCGAAGCGGCCCGCGCAGTCGGCCTGGACCAGGCGATATTGCTGGAAGAGCCGCAAGCCGCTGTCTACAGCTGGATTGAGAAAAGCCACGGCGATTGGCGTAAACAGGCCACTTGCGGCGATGTTATCCTGGTTATCGATATCGGCGGCGGTACTACCGACTTGTCATTAATCGCGGTAACCCAGCAAAGCGGTAACCTGGAACTGACGCGTGTCGCGGTCGGCGATCATATTTTGCTCGGTGGCGATAATATGGATTTAGCCCTGGCCTATACCGTCAAAGCCAAGCTGGAAAAAGAGGGGCAGCGGTTGCAACCGTGGCAGATACAGGCATTGACGCATGGCTGCCGTGAAGCGAAGGAAAAGCTGTTCAGCGATGACAGCCTGGACAGCATGCCGCTGGTCGTCGCGAGCCGCGGCTCATCATTGATCGGCGGCACTTTGCGCACCGAATTGACGCGTGATGAGGTCCAGCGGGTTCTCGTTGAAGGCTTCTTGCCCAGGGTGGCTGTCAGCGACCGGCCGGTAAGCCGCACCCGCACCGGTTTACGGACCGCCGGCTTGCCTTATGCGCAAGATGCGGGCATCACCCGGCATTTGGCCGCATTTTTGTCCAAACAACAATACGCCACCAACGACCTCGCTGATGTCAATCTGCCCGAACATGCCACTTTCCTGCATCCTACCGCGGTTTTGTTTAATGGCGGTGTATTAAAGGCAAATGCATTGGCTGAACGTTTAATGGCCGTGCTGAATTCCTGGCTGCTTGCCGAGCAGGCGCCTGAAGCCCGCTTATTGGCAGGCGCCGACCTGGATCTCGCCGTTGCGAGGGGCGCGGCGTACTACGGTTTCGTGCGCAAAGGCAAAGGTGTGCGCATCAAAGGCGGCACGGCGGCGTCGTATTATGTCGGTGTGGAAAGCGCGATGCCTGCGGTGCCGGGCATGGCGCCGGAACTGGAAGCCTTATGTATTGCCCCGTTTGGCATGGAAGAAGGCACGCAGGAAGAGTTGCCGGATGATGAGTTCGGCTTGGTTATCGGCGAGCCGGTGCGCTTCCGCTTTTTTGCGTCGAATACCCGCCGTGAGGACAGGGTTGGGGTGCGCCTGGATTATTGGACGGATGAAGAACTGTCCGAGCTGGCCGAAATTGAAATCACCTTGCCGCAAGAGAATCATCGTCCCGGAGAAGTCGTGCCCGTGCATTTGTGTGCTGCAGTGACTGAAGTCGGCACGCTGGAGCTTAATGCGGTATCGCAAAAAGACAGCGGGCGCTGGAAGATTGAATTTGATGTCAGGGCGGGCGAAAACTGATGGTTTGCAACTACTCAGCGTTCCATTGTGTTTGATGGCTGAGTAGTTACGATTATTTATTCATGAGCCTCACGAAGATTTGCGGTTGTGCGGCGCGCAACGCGCCCTACGAAAGACTGGACGATTGAATTTGATGCAAGAGCGGCTAAGCGCAACCGACAGGTTTATCGTTACTGCCGCAAGTCCTGTTTTCCGGTATAATTCCTGACATTTTTAACTCAAGGTATTGGGCGTCATGTCGGAAATCAATAAAGTGGTATTGGCTTATTCCGGAGGTTTGGACACTTCCGTTATTCTTAAATGGTTACAGGATGTTTATGCCTGTGAAGTCGTCACGTTTACGGCGGACCTGGGACAGGGCGAAGAGGTCGAGCCTGCGCGTGCAAAAGCGCAGGCGCTAGGCATCAAGGAAATCTATATTGACGATTTGCGTGAAGAGTTTGCCCGTGATTTCGTTTTCCCGATGTTTCGCGCCAATACGGTATATGAAGGCGAATACCTGCTGGGTACGTCGATTGCCCGTCCGCTGATCGCCAAACGCCTGATTGAAATCGCCAATGAAACGGGTGCGGACGCGATTGCGCATGGTGCCACCGGCAAAGGCAACGACCAGGTGCGTTTTGAGTTGGGCGCCTATGCGTTGCGTCCTGATATTCATGTGATTGCGCCTTGGCGCGAATGGAATTTAACATCGCGGCAGACATTGCTGGATTATGCCGAAAAACACGGTATTCCGGTGGAAATGAAGAAAGGCAAGTCATCGCCTTATTCGATGGATGCGAACTTGCTGCATATTTCTTACGAAGGCCGGGTTCTCGAAGACCCGTGGGCAGAGCCTGAAGAAGATATGTGGCGTTGGACGGTTTCACCCGAAGCGGCACCGGATAAAGCAAGCTATATTGAGCTGACGTATCAACAGGGTGATATTGTCGCGATTGATGACGAGCCGCAGTCACCTGCACAAGTCCTGGCAAAATTAAACAGGATCGCCGGCGAGAACGGTATCGGCAGGCTGGATATTGTCGAAAATCGCTATGTCGGCATGAAGTCACGCGGTTGTTATGAAACACCGGCCGGTACCGTCATGTTGAAAGCGCACCGGGCGATCGAATCGTTAACGCTGGACAGGGAAGTCGCTCATTTGAAAGATGAATTAATGCCGCGCTATGCCTCGTTGATTTATAATGGTTATTGGTGGAGTCCTGAGCGCACGATGCTGCAAACGATGATTGACGCGTCGCAGTTGTCGGTCAACGGCAAAGTCAGGCTGAAACTGTATAAAGGCAATGTGATTGTGGTCGGTCGCAGCTCTGATACCGACAGTTTGTTTGATGAAAGCATTGCAACATTTGAAGAAGACGGCGGCGCGTATAACCAAAAGGATGCCGAAGGTTTCATCAAACTGAATGCGTTGAGAATGCGGATTGCTGCGGCTAAAAGGTCAAGGCTGCCGTGAATAGACAGGCGTAGTAGAGCATAATAATAATATTTGTCCAGCCAAGCTGCTTTTTCGCCTGGTTTGGGAGGAAGTAAAAAATGAGCGATAACAATAAAACAGATTCACCGATAAATTCAGAAATTGTTGTTCTGCATAGCGTCCCGTCACATCAACAATTAATGAAAGCGAACAGATGGTTGCTCAGAGGTGTTTTTTTCCTGATGGCTATTATTTTTGTTGCCGGCTTTTTATTACTTCCTTCCGATGATTTCTTGTCCAGTTATAAAAAGGTTACCGCTGCCGATGTTTATGTAGCCGATGCAAATCCGTTATTGTCTGCCGAAGTGAATACCCTGAAAGGGCAATTTGTCGGGCTGGTCAGCGGCTCTATTGAAAGCAAACTCAGGTCATTGGAGGAGAGCCTTCGTAGCGGCACCGTGGTTAATTCGCTAGGCACGATCGAGGACATAAAAAATGACGTCAAAGTGCTGCGCTCTTATTCAGAACCCGTTAAAAAAGAACAGCTTGTCGATAACCAGCAATTGATGCAGGAAATGTCGCAGCTAAAGCGCCTTATTTATTTGAGCTTTGCATCATGCGGCTTGATGCTGGCGGCAGTGGCCGGTATCTGGATCAAAAGCCTTAAAAAACTGCCTTCTAAAGAAGCGATCATTCGCTATTTAAGTCGGCGTTAAAACCGGCGGGCATAAAAAAGCCGCTCCAGTCAAAGATTGGAGCGGCTTTTTTGTGCCCGCGTTAAAAGACGCTGCTTAAATTTAGTCTCTAATTATTTAGTCTCTAAATATTTGTACAGCGCGTCAACCGCTTGATCTTCGCCGTAGCCTGCTTTTTCAACGGCTTTATTCTTCATGATTTCTTCAATAGCTTTTGGCATGCCACCTTTGCCTTCTTTAAGAACGGACTCAAATTTTGCCCTGTCCAATTGGCCGGCTTTAATTAAAGCAGTCAACTGTGGATTCGATGCGATGTCATGGCAAGTTCCGCAGCCGCGACCGAAAGCGCGTTCATAAATCTTTTTTCCGATTTCAATCTGTTCATCGGCAAATGCTTGCCCGGTTAAAGCAACCAAAGCAATGCCCAGTGTAATTAATGATTTTTTCATGTTGACCTCTCTTGGTGTTAAAAAAGAGCTGTAGTTTTTATGACAGCATTACAGCCCGGCTAAAGTTAAACCGACAAAGCATATGAAATTTAAACGGAAAATTCAATGAATTTATGCCGGCTTTCAGTTTGTGTTATTCAAAAGTGTTTATAGCGATAGACTAACTAATTAAAAAAATAGGGATAAATGGTGATCGCAGCCCGCTGCCAAGAGCATTTTCATCGTAACTATTCAGCCCTTGCTGTAGGGCGTGCTGCGCGCGGCACGCCCTACGCTTCAGGAACTGAGTCGTTACTTTTCATCATGCGGAACGGGGCTTGCATTCCCGTTTCAAACGTTTTGATTGCCGCTATCCAACTCATCTTTGGGGGATGCTATGCTCGGCAAAACCAGAAAAATTTGCGAGACGCGGCGCAAATCTTCAATATGGACGCATTTGAATAATAATAACCAAAAAACATGTATTCGTTCACAGATAAACCGGCATTTAATATCATCATCGTTGAATCAGGCGGGATAAATAGCGCAGAACCCTCCCTGCCTCTTATCAGGCAAGTTAATCTTAATGCGGCTAAGCTATTGGGTTATACCGGGGTAGAGCTTATCAATAAGCCGCTAACGATGATTTATGCTGATGGAAACAGCGCAGAACTCTTTGCCAACTTGAGGGATAACCGCATTGAGGGCGAATTAATAACGAAATCAGGCCGGCATATTCCAGTCTTGCTGTTGTTTACGGCCTTATCAGGACCGATGCAAGACAAAATCGGTATCGCGATACAGATTCAAATCCTTGGTGACGGTAAAATAGGCCAGGCAGGCGGCGAATGCCGGAAAATTGAATCGGCACTGGCCGAAAGCGAAGAACGCTTTCGGCAAATGGCGGAAATGGCTGGGGAATGGCTATGGGAGCAGGACCCTAAAGGCTATTATATCTACAGCAGCACAGCGGTTAAGCAAATCCTCGGACACAGCCAAAATGACGTTATCGGCAAACATTACACGCAATTTTTGACTGCCCAGGATAAGGTTGATCAACAGCATTATGCGGATAGTCGCCGGCCTTTTTATGGTCTGATTAATCATTACCGGCATAAAGACGGCCATCCGGTTTTCACTGAATCCACCGGCTTGCCGATCATCGATGCTGCCGGGAAATTGCTGAAATGGCGCGGTGTCGATCGGGATATTACCGCTCAGAAACATTTCCAGGACGCCTTGATAGAAAGCGAAAAACGCACGCGCCTGATTATCGAAAGCTCACTAAACGCCATCGTGATTATGGATGCTTACGGCATCATTACCGACTGGAATCCCCAGTCAGAAAAAATGTTCGGCTGGACGGCCGAGGAGGCTGTCGGCTCGCGTCTTGAAGAACTCATCATACCGCCGCGATTCCGGGATATTTACCGGCAAGGCTTGAAACTGTTTTTACATACCGGTATTTGCCCGTTATTCAACCAGGTATTTGAGCATGTCGCGATGCGCCGGGACGGTACGGAATTTCCCGTCGAAGTCAGCGCATCGCCGCTGAAACTAGGCAATACTTATATATTCAGCGCCTTCATCCACAATATCACCTCCCGGAAAGCCGCCGAGCAACAAATCCGTAAGGCGCAGATCGAGCTTGCGATTACCCAAAGCGAAATCAAGATTGCGCAGAAAATCCAGGTCTCCCTGTTGCCGTCAGCGCCGATTAAATCGGCTTACTTTGAAATCGCTGGCATTTGTTTGCCTGCCGACCAAGTCGGCGGCGATTATTTTGATTATTTTTTCCGCGATGAGAGCCATCTGGATATGGTTATTGCCGATGTTTCCGGGCATTCAATCGGTCCTGCGCTGTTTATGGTTGAAGCGCGTAGCGCGATACGGACTCAAGCCGGTCGTTCAGGAACGGCTTCGGAAATATTGGGAGTGCTTAATAATTTTCTGTTCGACGATTTAAACAAGGCCGATTACTTTATTACGTTGTTTTATTTGCAGTATGACATCGCCACGCAACAATTAAGCTTTGCGAATGCAGGGCACCCGCCGCCGCTGTTGCTTCGTTCCTCGCAAGCCGAATGCCAGGCCCTGGACGCCGATGGCTTAATTCTCGGTATACGCAAAAACATAGTGTTTGAAGAGAAATCGCTGACACTGGCAGTCGGTGATTTATTATTGATTTATACCGACGGATTAACGGAAGCGGAAAGTCCCGATGGCGAGTTTTTTGGACTTAGGCGCGTCAGCGATGCGTTTATCCGGCATGCTGGGTATACGCCGCAGCATATCGTTGCGGCGATACTGGAGGAGTTAAAGCAGTTTTGCCGGAGAGAATCGTTTAAAGACGATATTACGTTAATGGTGTTTAAGCGGGCTTAGCACCATCATTCTTCTGTCGTTGCTAATTGTTGGATTTCCGTCAAAGACAACCGGGTAATCGCTATAATTTGTTCCGGCCCGAAATTCATAGCCAGCAGCTTGCGCGCAATTTCCAGTGATCTTTTATGTTCACCTATTTCCATGCCTCTTTCTACGCCTTCCTCAATGCCCTTTTCCATGCCTTTTTGATAACTCGGCAAACGTTCTATTTCAATATGTAACATGTCATAAGCCTCTTGTATATTGACGTTGAGATGTCGGTTGTCAGCTAAAATTTCCAGTATTTGTAAATATTCGCGCTGACGCTTTTCGTCATGGCGGGTCATTGCATGCAATTTTTGCAAAATATGGACAACCATTTCGTCCGGATCATGGCCGCGAAAATCGCATAATATCGTTAACACCAGTGCATCGGGACTGTCGCTATCGTACAACATATGGTAATCGATATCGCGCATATCGGAACGCCTGTCTTCAATGCGCTGTTCTTCAGTTGATAAGAGTTCGGCATCAACCAGGTCGAGTTTAAATAGATACACCGCAATATCCAGCAAAATACGCTTGAGGATATTTTTAGAAATGATGTCTTTATGCGCCATGGTTGAAAAATGAACTGTTTTGTACGAATCTGCCTAAGACCTGCCGGGTTTTAAAAACCCGGCAGGTCTTAGGTAACTCGCAAAAAATACCCCCCCCACGACATCGTTCCCACGCTCCGCGTGGGAATGCCGTCAGTGACGCTCCAGCGTCACGCAACGCTGGAGCGTTGCTGGATGAATTCCCACGCTGGAGCGTGGGAACTATGCGAAAACCAACGATAACTGGACTTTAGCACCGATGACAAAGCCGAGCAATCCGAAAAAGCACAGCCAATAGAGTGCGGAGCCTGAAAGACCAGCGAGGCAGAAACGAAATACACACGAACGCCTAACATCAAGGTGTACCAAACTACTTGGCTCAGGGTCGGCGCATATGGTGTTTATGTTATTAAAATCAACTAGATAGAGCAATAAAAAAGCTTAAATAGATTAACTTTTTAATGTAAGTAGTTGATTATAAAATAATTAAGGATGCCAAGTGTGTTTGCCCAGCCTGCCTTGCCCTGCCTTGCAACAACAGATGTCCTGTGCTAGTATTCTTTCACAGTATGAGCATGCCTGAAAGCGTGTGAATGCCGTGTGATTTGCAATTCACTTAACAAAAGCGGGGGTTTATTCGTAAAACACCGCTTCTATTTTAATAGAGGAAAAATATATGAAAAACTTTAAGTTAAAAGCCTCCGTACTGGCCGTTTCTTTGGCAATGTCGGGTGCAACGTTTGCTGCTATCACTTTGGATCAAGATCCACTGACAGCTTCAGGCGCAA
>SCST01000401.1 GCA_004299465.1 Methylovulum sp.
CTTTACACGCCTTGCCCTGCAAGCTGCCAAACACGCGTCCCGGATTAATCGCCATTTCCATGTCCGGCATAATATCCGCTTCACCGACAGTCACCCCCATCAGTGAAATCCGGTAAGTCGTTGGGTTTAAATCGAGGTTATCCCTGATATGCACCGAAGGAATCAGGAAGCCGAGTTCCTGCGACAATTTTTTCCGCACCCCCTTGATACGAACCATCAACTGCCCGCCCTGATTCTGGTCAACGAGGGAAATCAGGCGATAACCGACCTCAAGCCCGACCACATCGACCGGCATAACATCGTCCCAACCCAGTTCCGCCGGTTTAGGCGCTTCCGGGACCGGCACCAACGAAGTCCCGGTTTCGGCACGCTCAGCAAGTCTATGGCGCTTATCGATTAAATAAGCGGAGCCTGCCAGTGCAGAGGCCAAGGTAATAAAAACCAGGTTCGGCATGCCGGGGATAAGCCCCAATGCGCCTATCAGGCCTGCCGTAATCAACAGCGCTTTCGGGTTTTCAAAGAGTTGCGTGCTGACCTGCTGGCCGATATTCTGGCCGCTGCTGCCCACCTTGGTAACCACCAATGCCGATGCCGACGACAACAGTAACGACGGGATCTGCGCGACCAGGCCGTCGCCGATCGTCAACAGCACATAAATCTTTCCCGCCTCGGCAAAGCTCAGGTCGTGCTGGCCGACGCCTATCGCCAGTCCGCCGATAATATTGACGAACAGGATGATAATGCCGGCAACGGCGTCGCCCCTGACAAACTTGCTGGCGCCATCCATGGAACCGTAAAAATCGGCTTCGGTGGCGACTTCGGCCCTCCGTGCGCGCGCTTCGTCCTGCGAGATCAAGCCGGCGTTCAAATCCGCGTCGATCGCCATTTGTTTGCCCGGCATCGCGTCCAAGGTAAAACGCGCACCGACTTCCGCGACCCGGCCCGCACCTTTCGTGACCACGATAAAATTGATGATGACCAGGATCGCGAATACCACGAGGCCGACGGCAAAATTGCCGCCGATAACAAACTCGCCGAAAGCCTCAATGACCTTGCCGGCCGCATCGCCGCCATTATGCCCTTCCAGCAGCACTATACGCGTTGACGCGACATTCAGGGCCAAGCGCAATAGGGTCGCCAGCAGGATAACCGTTGGAAATGACGCAAATTCCAATGGCTTCAGTGTGTACACGACAACCAGCAGGATGATCAACGAGAACGCGATATTAAACGTAAACAACAGATCCAGTAGAAATGCCGGCAAAGGCAACATGATCATTGCCAGGATCATCATAATGACAAAGGGAGCGCCCAGCTCGGCTTTGAGCAAAAACCTTAATCCTGACGTTAACTTATTAATATCCATACATTACCGGTTCTGTTTAAATTCATCGGGGACAGGAATGTCTTTAGGCGGCATAGGTTCGGCCCAGCGATGTTGACGCGCGGTCTTTAATTGGTAGACATAGGCCAATACCTGGGCGACCGCCAGATACAGCCCTTTAGGTATTTCCTTATCGAGATCGGTGGAATAATACAAGGCCCTGGCCAATGGCGGGGAAGCCAGCAACGGCACATCCGCCGCTATCGCCAGGTTGCGGATCTGCGCCGCCATTAAATCGACGCCTTTGGCCACCAGCTTCGGCGCGCCGTTTGAATCCGGGTCGTATTTCAACGCGACGGCATAATGGCTGGGATTGGTCACAATAACATCCGCCTTCGGCACTTCCGCCATCATGCGGTTTTGCGCCATTTCCATCTGCATCCTGCGCAAACGTCCCTTGACTTCGGGGCTGCCCTCGGATTCCTTCATTTCGTCCTTGATTTCCTGCAAGGTCATTTTCAGTTTCTTATTGTGCTCCCATAATTGAAAAGGCACGTCAAACATCACGACGGCGCTTAACGATGCGCTGAGGACCAGGAAACAGTCGCCGATGATGCCCAGGCCGTGGCCGACCGCCTGGGCTATCGGTTCTGCGCCCAGCCCGACCAGCTCATTCAGGAAGCGCCGGTACAAGGCAAGGGCAACGATAAAAATCAACAAGAATTTAAGCAATGCCTTGACCAGTTCGATCAAGCCGTGCAACGCAAACAACCGGCCTATCCCTTTGATCGGATCCAGTTTTTCGAATTTGGGCGTAATCGCGTCCCAACTGAACACCCAGCCGCCCAATGCCAGCGGCGCAATGATCGCAACGACCACCATCGCAGCCAGGAAGGGCGCAATCAACAACAGGCTGTCGAACATAGCCTGTTTGAAATGGATGATAGGGCTCGCCGCATCAAAAATCATCTCGCGGCTTAACTGGAACCGGCTGCGCATCATGTTGACCAGGCCTTCCCCGACCCCCCCGCCAAGCATCAAAAACAGCGCGGCGCTGGTCATCAGCATCGCGAAGGTATTCAGTTCCCTGGAACGGGCAATCTGACCCTTCTTCTGCGCGTCATCGAGGCGCTTACTGGTCGGCTCTTCGGTTTTTTCCTGATCTGAATCTTCAGCCATAATCTACACGCGCAGCAATTTCTCGATTAAATCGTAGGCATCGGTCAGAACCCCTGAAAATTGGTCCAGCACATTCGTCAAGGTCAGCCAAATCAACAGGATGCCCAGCAATAAAGTGATCGGGAAACCTACCGAAAAAATATTCAGTTGCGGCGCCGCCCGCGCCGCAACGCCAAAACTGATATTGACCAGCAATAAACTGATAATAACCGGCATCGATAGCAGCAGGCCGCCGGCAAACATGCGGCTGCTCCAGGCCGCGACAACCCACAAGTCGTTTGTACTCAAGCCGTCAATACCTATCGGCAAGGTCACGAAACTGTCCAGCAACATTTTTATCAGCAGTAAATGGCCGTCCAAACCTAAAAAAACCAACGTCGTCGTCATGACATAAAATTGCGCAACGACCGGCACCTGCTGGCCGTTTTCAGGATCGACCATAGACGCAAAACCCAGCCCCATGCCCAAAGCGACGCCCTGTCCTGCGAAAACGACGGTGGCAAATACCATTTGCACAATAAAGCCCGTCACCAGGCCTATCACCACCTGTTGCATCGCAATCATCACGCCGGTATAGCTGAACATTTCAACGGTCGCCAACGGCGGCAATAACGGCACCACAAAAAACGTCATCGCCAACGAAAGAATCAGCCTGGCCCTCGCCGGCACCGCTCGCATGCTGATCAGCGGCATCGCAACAAACATCGCGCCAATACGCATTAACGGCCAGATAAATGACGCGACCCATCCCAGGATTTCTGTTTCGCTGATGTTCACTGTGCTAGCCGATTAAATGCGGGATCTCCCTGATGAGTTCCTGGAAATAATCCACGAACATTTGCAGCATCCCCGGCCCCATAATCAGCAATACCAGGCCGATGATGATGAGTTTGGGCACGAAGGTCAGCGTCGCTTCGTTAATCTGCGTGGCCGCCTGGAACATCGCAATCACCAGGCCTATCGCGAGGGACGGCAGCAGCAGCGGCGCCGTCAGTTTAATCGCGACCATCATCGCATCCTGGCTTACCCTGTAAATAATCTCCGGCGTCATGGCTTATCTCCCGTCATTAGCGACATGTCGAGTAACTGTTCAGCTCTTTGCCTGATGCGTAGGGCGTGCTGCGCGCGCCTACTCCGGTGTGTGGATAACGTGCCGGTCCGTTGATGGCGCGCACAGCACGCCCAGCAAGGGGTTGAATAGTTACCATGCCGATCAACCAACATGCCAATCAACCAACATAAAAACTTGCAGCCAACATTTCCATGATCAAAGACCAACCGTCGGCGAGGACAAACAACATTATTTTAAACGGCAGCGATATCACCATCGGCGACAGCATCATCATGCCCATCGACATCAGTACGCTGGAGACGACCAGGTCGATAATTAAAAACGGCAGGAAGATAATAAAACCGATCTGGAAAGCCGTTTTTAATTCGCTGGTCACATAAGCCGGCAGCAGTAGCGAAAACGGCACATCATCGGCGGATTGCAATTCAGCCTTACCGGAAATCCTGATAAACATCTCCAGGTCGGCTTCCCGTGTCTGTTTCAGCATGAATTGCCGGAAGGGTTCCGAGGCATTCTTAAGCGCGGTGGGGGCGTCAATTTTTTCTTCGAGGTACGGCTGAACCGCGTCGGTATTTACCTTATCGAACACCGGCATCATAATGAAAATGGTCAGGAACAGCGACAAACCCAGCAATATCTGGTTACTCGGCGCCTGTCCGGTGCCCAGGGCCTGGCGCAGCAAGCTTAAGACGATCATGATGCGGGTAAACGAGGTCATCGCCAGCAATAATGACGGTAATAACGTCAACATCGTCATTAACGCCAGGATCTGGATCGTGACACTGTAGTTCTGGCCGCCTTGCGCATTGGTGCTCACGGTGACCGCATCGATGCCCGAAGCCGCAAAGGCCGGCATTGCCGACAGCAAAAAAGCCAGCATAACGAAGAAGAGATGGCGCACGATCATAGTGACAGGATTAGCATTGGCCGGAATACTCTCCAGGGCGTAAAAGAAAAAAGACACGGTAGATTAAAAGTGCGTAGAAAGTGCATCGGTCATGATGGATTAATACACCTCCTGCGTTAGCGCAGCCTATGCCCCGAATTGAGCAGGCACAAGGAGTGGGTTTAAATTCAAGCTATCGCTTAAACTGTGGACCAGGTTTTGCGCATGTATCAACGCTCGGAAATACGCATTTCGCCATGATCTTGCTCTATATTAAATTGCTCCAATACGCTCATACCCAGTAAAGGTTGACTTAAATTCGGCAGGATCATCACGCCGACATTTTTTAGCTGGAAAGGCCCAAATTTAAGCGTCGGCGCAGTCGCCAAACAGCCTTTAATAGAACCATTAGCGGTATGCATGGTGACTTTATCGGCTTTACAAGCAATTTTTGCCGCTACGGCAAATGAATCAGACAAGGCGACACCGCTTGCGCCTGTGTCAATTAAAAACGTAAGCGCCGCGCCATTAACCGCGCCTTCTAAAAAATAATGCCCACTTTTTCCTTGCCTTATACTCGTTTTTTTTTGTTCGCGACCCGGCTCTTCCCAGCTGGAAACGGTTTGCCCTTCGTCAAGACACGGCGATTTTTTATAAATCGTTTCCCCTTCGGGATTTTTACATTTATATATCATCCCCTCGCTCCACGCACTCGGGCTTATTGTGCTTAGCGTGGCTAAAACCAGCAATGGCTGCATAATTTTTTGCATGAGCGTCTCTTTTGTCGCTGTATTAATATGAGGATTTAAGTCTCTCAACATTCCGTTAGGCCATTTTCAACACACGATAATTTTCGCAACGGCTCAGGCGGCATGCCCTGGGCAAACTATGCATCAGGGCGGGTTTTCATCGCCTGCATCAGTTTTTGTGCAAATCCGCTTCCGTTCGCAGCAGGCCCGGCGTCTTCACGAAGCAGGCAATCGTCGCCCTCCAGGACCAGCAAGGTTTCAA
>SCST01000402.1 GCA_004299465.1 Methylovulum sp.
CTGGCATTCCGTGGCTTAAAGACATTCCGGGCCTGGGCTACCTGTTCCGCACCCAAACCGATAAAAAGAAAAGAACCGAGCTGATCGTGTTGATTACGCCTTATATTTTGAGTGACGATAACGATGTACAGGCGGTCACCCAAAGCTTTAAAGATATGCTGCCGTTATTGAGGCAACCACATGAAAATACCAAGCCGGTTGGTAAGATCTATCGGCACTAAAGTAAATTGGCGCCTGGTTTAGGTGCGCGGTGCGTACCCTACCTATTTTGTGTATCAAGACGAGCGCAGAGCGTGGGAACAATAATCCCTATGGCGCTACATCTGCGCGGTATTGAGGCTGGTAATCGCTAAAATAATCGCGATCATAATAAATCCGACCACGCCGCCGATCAGTAAAATCGCTATCGGTTCGATCAGCGTCAACAAGCGCTTCATTTGCTGGCGCGCCGCGTCGCTTTGCAAGCGCCCCAGCTCCGCCAGCACACGAGGCAATTCGCCGGCACGTTCGCCCACCCGTATTAAATTGATCCGCGTGGCGGGAATCCAGCCTTGTTCGGCCAATATATCCGAAAGTACGCGCCCGCGGCGTAAGGCATCGCCGACGTTCGCCAATTCCCGGCGGTCGCGCGTGCGGCGCAAGCCCCGCGCCGACAGCGTCAACGCATCAAGCAAGGGTACGCGGTTTTCCAGCAAGGTTGCCAATAGTGTGGCCCAACGGCCTATTTCACTGTTGCTCAGCCACGGCCCCGATACCGGCATATACGCCAGCACTTCGAGCAAGGCTTGACGTACCGGCGGATGCCGTAGCGCGAACACCGATAGTGTGATCATTACGACAGCTGCGACCCCGCTTTCCAGCAAATGGGCTTTAAAAAACAAGCCGGATTCGATGACCCAGCGCGATATGGCGGGAATTTCGGCGCGCCCGCTTTTAATTAATGACGCAAAGCGAGGGACGACGACAATAAAAATCGCCAGCACCGCCAGCACCCCGGTGCTGACTAATACGGCAGGATAAATCAAGGCATTGGTAAATTCCTGGGCAATATTGCGGTCGTATTCAAGCTGGTTGGCGGCGTCCTGCATCGCGCCATGCAAGCGTCCTGCGGCTTCGCCCGACTCAATCAGCACATAGCTGTATTCCGGCAAACCGATTTCGGCCTGCCGGAATGCAGCGGCTACCGCATCGCCTTTTTGTATCGCCTGGCGCATGCGGCTCAGCGGCAGGCCGAGCGGCGTGCGCGCATAGGCGCTTTCCAGCGAGACGATGGCTTCCGCCAACGGCACGCCCGCTTTCAGCAGAATAGACAGTTCCTGCAACAGCAGGATTCGGTCTTGCTCGCGTATGCGCCGGATGGCTTGTTTCCCGGATGCCGATGCGGCAGGGTCAGCGCTTGCGCTGTTTGCTGCTTCCAGGCTGACGACGGTCAGTCCGCGCGCCGCCAATTGTGCTATGGCTTGCCGGGGACTGGCCGCATGCTGCAAACCGCGTTGTTGTATGCCCTGCGCGTCTATCGCGCGGTATTTGAAGCAGGCATTCATGACTCGGCATCCGTTACCGCTACGCGCATGACTTCGGCGAGCGTGGTCTCGCCCCTGCCGGCCTTGATCAGTCCATCCTGGAACAGGCTGCGGCGGCCGGAGGCATTAGCCAGTTTTTCCAGTTCGGCGGTAGCCGCTTGTGAGGCAATGGGGTGGCGCAGTTCGGCGGTGACCGTGACCAGTTCATAGATGCCCTGCCGGCCCCGGTAGCCGGTATGCTGGCAATGATCGCAGCCAACCGCTTCGCGCCAACGCTCCGTTCCAGTCAAGACAACGTTGCTTATCTTGTGATTGTCGTGCATTACCGGCCCTGCGGCCGCGGGAACGGCGCAGTGGGGACAAAGCCGCCTGACCAGGCGTTGCGCCATTACGGCTTGTGTCGCGGCCGAAACCAGGTACGGCTCTATGCCCATATCCACCAAGCGGGTAAAGCTGGACAGCGCATCGTTAGTATGCAGGGTCGCCAGCACGAGATGGCCTGTCAGCGCCGATTGGATGGCGATTTCGGCGGTTTCGCGGTCGCGTATTTCGCCGATCATGACAATATCGGGGTCGTGGCGCAAAATGGAGCGCAACGCTCGCGCAAAGGTATAGCCGATCTCGGACTGGGTCTGGATCTGGATGATGCCGGGTAGTTTATGTTCAACCGGGTCTTCCACGGTGATGATTTTGCGTTTGCGGTCATTGACTGCCGATAACGCACTGTACAGCGTGGTGCTCTTGCCGGAGCCGGTGGGACCCGTCACCAGCACCAGGCCGCTGGGCAGTTCCATCCAGTCTTTCAACATCTGCAAATGATCCGGTTCAAAGCCCAGTGCCGGCAAGGCCAGGTCTTCGCGCTTTTTCGGCAATAGCCTCATGACAATCGACTCGCCATGCACGGCGGGAATGACCGAGACGCGCATATCCATCTCAGCGCCGCTGGCCCTAAGCGTAATGCGGCCGTCTTGAGGCAGGCGGCGCTCGGCGATGTCCAAATGCGCAATAAGCTTGATGCGTGAAGTGACGGCAGGATAACGGTCGATAGCAAAGTCGGAGCGGGTGTGCAGCACGCCATCGATACGGTAACGTATTTCGCAACGCTGCTCGCCCGGTTCGATGTGGATATCGGAGGCGCGCTCGTCAATCGCTTGAGCAATCAGGCTGTTGACAAAGGCAATCACCGGCGCATCTTCGGCGAGTTCCCGGAAATGTTCGGCGCTGAAGGCTTGCTGTTTGTCGATACCCTGCAATTGCGATAGCAGGCGCTCGATTTCATGGGCGCGCATAAAATGCCACTGTACCGGATGCAGGCCGGCCGCCGCTTCAACCTCTTCCTGGAGACCGGCGTCCAGGGGGTCGGCCGCGGCGGCGTGCAAGCCGGTCGCAAGGTCTTCCCACAGCACAGCGGATAATTTGAGCAATGTTTCCGTGGACCAAGCCAAGCGCTCCAGAGCCTGGAAAATATGCTCACGGGAAATATCCGCCTGCATAACCAGGCTATATCCTGTCTGTTGCGCGAGCACAGGAATCAGGCTTTCTTCCGAGAGCGCCCCAAGGCGCACCAGGATATCGCCGAGTTTACTGCCGCTTCGGGACTGGAAGTCCAACGCATTTTCGAGATCCTGTGCGGCAATTAAGCCGCGCTCAAGAAGCAGTTGCCCGATTAGATCATGGTTTTGGCTCAGAGGTATTTGGTCAACTTTAGGGTTATTCATGGGATGTTTTTTTCTTGGGGCCTAAACGATGGCTCCGCTGTTCCAGGCGGCTTGTTTTGTTGTTAAAAAGGGAGATGCTCAGGCGGGGGACTGAAAAGCTTATCACAATAAAAAGCGCTTTCTTAAAAAATTTCCTGGACTTTCATTTTGCTGTATCGGTGACGGTGTGCAGTATAATGAGAGCAGGAAAAATTAGTTTAAGCGTGTTTAACCTCCGCTACGCCGCTGTGCTGCGTAGTATTTTTTAGTCTTGAATAAAGGAAAAATTTAATGAGTAAAATAATTACCAAAGCAGTTTTCCCGGTTGCCGGTTTGGGAACACGTTTTTTGCCGGCGACCAAAGCCAGTCCGAAAGAAATGTTGCCGATAGTCGATAAGCCCTTGATTCAATATGCGGTAGAAGAAGCGGTAGCCGCCGGCATTGATACGATGATTTTTATCACCGGCCGCAGTAAAAACGCCATCACCGATCATTTCGATAAAGCCTACGAGCTGGAAAAAGAGCTGGAAGCAAAAAATAAAGTTGAAACACTGCATTTGATACGGGATATCGTGCCTCCGCATGTTTCTTGCATCTTTATTCGCCAGGCGGAAGCGCTGGGTCTTGGGCATGCCGTTTATTGCGCGCGGCCTGTGGTTGGCGATGAACCTTTCGCCGTCATATTGGCGGATGATTTAATCGAAGACGTCGGCCGCGGATGCATGGCGCAAATGGTTAAGCTTTATGAGCAGACGCATAGTTCGATATTGGGTGTTGAAAGAATTAATCCTGCGGACACGGCCAGTTACGGTATTGTGAAGACTGGCGAATATACCGGTACTTCAGGCCCGGTTGAATTGATTGTCGAAAAACCGAAACCCGAGGATGCGCCTTCAAACCTGGCGGTAGTGGGCCGGTATATTCTAAGCCCCGCTATTTTCGATAAGATCAAAAAAACCGGCAGAGGTGCAGGCGGCGAGATTCAGTTAACCGATGCGATTGCCGAGTTAATGCTGGATGAGCAAGTCCTGGCTTACGAATTCGAAGGCAGGCGTTACGATTGTGGTTCCAAGCTCGGATTCTTGATTGCCACGGTAGAGCATGGTTTATTGCATAAAGATTTGAAAGATGATTTCCTGGCTTATTTAAGGAAATTAATCAAGGCGCATAAAATTTAAGCGGATTAGGATAGAGTGAATAATAACTTCCCGGAGTTACGGAGGTCAGGCTTTGCCTGACAAGAACAGGTTCAGGCAAAGCCTGACCTCCAATCCCTTGCGACGCGCGAGCGAGAAGTTATTTCTAGCTAAATCCTTAACAACAAGACAACTCCAGGCTACTTGCTTTGACGCATGACGCTCACGATGAACAAGACTACATTTCATTTTTTAGATAAGGAACGCACTGTTGCCGGTCCCGGTTTTAACCGCTGGCTGGTGCCCCCTGCCGCATTGGCGATTCATTTATGTATCGGCATGGCGTATGGATTTTCGGTATTTTGGCTGCCCTTATCCAAGGCCTTGGGCATTAAGGAAAGTATTCCGTGCGGCGCGGACGTCGGTTTTTTCCAGGAATTATTCGTTACCGGTTGCGACTGGAGAATCTCCACCTTAGGCTGGATGTACACGCTGTTTTTTGTTTTCCTAGGCTCGTCGGCCGCAGTTTGGGGCGGCTGGCTTGAGCATGTCGGTCCGCGCAGGGCGGCGGTCGTGAGTACATTCTGCTGGTGCGGCGGCATGTTATTGTCGGCATTGGGAATTTACCTGCACCAGTTCTGGATAATGTTGCTGGGTTCCGGCGTGATTGGCGGCATTGGCTTGGGGCTGGGTTATATTTCTCCCGTTTCTACGTTGATCAAATGGTTTCCGGACCGTCGCGGCATGGCTACAGGCATGGCTATCATGGGTTTTGGCGGTGGTGCGATGATAGGTTCGCCGCTCGCTACCGTGTTGATGAAGATTTTTGCCACGCCCAGCGATGTCGGCGTCATGCAGACCTTCATCGTCATGGCGATGATTTACTTTGTTTTTATGCTGGCCGGCGCTTTGAGTTATCGTATTCCCGTTAACGGCTGGAAACCGGAGGGCTGGATGCAACCGACCGAACAAAAGGCTAAGCGGATGATCACGCTACGGCATATTCACGTCAAAAATGTATTCAGGATTAAGCAGTTCTGGTTGGTATGGGCGGTCTTGTGCATGAATGTCAGCGCCGGCATCGGGGTCATCGGCATGTCATCGCCGATGTTACAGGAGGTTTTTGGTGGGCAGTTGATAGGCGTTGCCAAAAGTTACGGCGAACTCGATAAACCGGAGCTTGCCGCGATCGCGACGATTGCCGCGGGTTTTACGGCGTTATTAAGCCTGTTCAATATCGGCGGTCGGTTTTTCTGGGCGAGCCTGTCTGATAAATTAGGCAGGAAGCTGACGTTTATGGTTTTCTTCATAATGGGCTGTTTGCTGTTTATCAGTGTACCGGGGAGTGCGAATGCCGGGAACAAATTATTGTTTGTCGGCGCCTTCTGCATTATTTTGAGCATGTACGGCGGTGGTTTTTCTACCGTGCCTGCGTATCTCGCAGACTTGTTCGGCACGCAAATGGTTGGCGCCATTCATGGCCGGTTGCTGACGGCCTGGGCTACGGCGGGAATTTTGGGACCGGTGATCGTTAATTATATGCGTGAATACCAGTTGAATCTGGGTATTCCGCGTGAGCAAGTGTATAACCAGACCATGTTGGTCTTGGCGGGTATGCTGGTGATTGGCTTGTTATGCAATTTGCTGATACAGCCGGTTGCCGAAAAGTGGTTTATGACCGATGAAGTGAGCGAGGACGAGATTCTTGCTTATGAAAACGCAGCAGATGCCGAACCTCGCAGTGCTGGACAAGTTGCCGGTGCCACGCAGCCGACTCATCCGGCATTGGTCTGGCTGGTCTGGACGCTGGTTGCCATTCCGTTAGGCTGGGGCGTTTATAATACCTTGGTTAATGCCGGCAAGTTTTTTTACTGAATTATTCCCAGGCATAAAAAAGGCAACTTATCGTTGCCTTTTTTAGCGCCGCATAATAAAAAATAGCTTAAAGCTTTTCTTTGATGCGGGCTGCTTTACCGGTCAAGTCGCGTAAATAATACAGTTTGGCCCGGCGTACATCGCCGCGGCGCTTAACGATAATTTCGCTGATCATAGGGCTGTGCGTTTGAAACACACGTTCAACGCCGGTACCGTGAGAAATTTTCCTGACGGTGAAGGCAGAGTTCAGTCCACGGTTACGTTTTGCGATCACTATGCCTTCAAAAGCCTGGATTCTTTCACGATCGCCTTCTTTTACTTTAACCTGCACGACAACGGTATCACCTGAATTGAACTCAGGAATTTGTTTCAGCTGTTGCGCGTCTAATTCGTCGATAATATTGCTCATTACTACACCTTAAAATTGATTCAATTCCACTATAAATTCGTTCAGCAGATTTTCCTGCTCTGCAGTTAGATTCTTTTTTTTTAATAAATCCGGCCGTCTTTGCCAGGTCCTTCCCAACGCTTGTTTCATGCGCCAGCGTTCGATGTCGGCATGATTGCCGCTCATCAACACATCGGGTACCGAGCGGCCTTCAAGTTGTTCCGGCCGGGTAAAGTGCGGGCAATCCAGCAAGCCATCGGCATGGGAATCCTGCACTGCCGAATCGGCGTCACCGAGCACGCCGGGTAATAAGCGAGTGATGGCGTCAATGACGATTAAAGCGGCCAGTTCTCCGCCGCTGATAACATAATCGCCGACCGACCATTCTTCGTCACAATCCAATTCAACAAAGCGTTCGTCTATGCCTTCATAACGCCCTGCAACCAGGATCAATTGAGAAATCCGGCTCGCTTCCGATAATAAGTCCTGGGTAATCGGTTTGCCTTGCGGGCTTAGGTAAATGACTTTCCGGCTTCCGGTATTTATCTTTTTTGCGTCAACCACTGCGTCATGCAGAGGCTGGTATTTCATCACCATCCCTGGGCCGCCGCCGTAAGGGCGATCATCAACGGTTTTGTGCCTGTCATGTGTGTAATCCCTGGGATTCCATACCGCCAGAGCCGCTATATTCCGCTCCAATGCCCGGCCTGTCACGCCATAACTTGCCGCCGCTGTAACCATTTCCGGGAATAAGGTTACAACGTCAAAACGTATAAACGTCATCAAAAATCAGGATCCCAGTCGACTATCATTTTGCCGGCCTGAAGATCGATATTAGTGATAATTGTTCCTTGTAAAAAGGGGATGGCCCGCTCGCGCTCGCCTTTAACGATAACAACGTCATTGGCGCCGGTTTCCAGCAAGTTATCAATAACACCTAATGGCACACTGGATGTCGTCTCGACTTTTAAGCCTATCAAGTCAGACCAGTAATATTCGCCTTGCGCCGGTTTGGGCAATTGATCGGGAGTTACAAAAATTTCCCAACCCATAAGGCCTGCAGCCTGGTCTCTATCATTGATGCCTTCCAGTTTGGCTACGACTGCTTTACCTTGCAGCGAGCCGTCAATGATAGTAAACGATTTGTTTTCACTGCCCTTTTTTAAAAGCCAGGGAGAATAATTTAAAATATTCTCTCGCGTATCGGTAAATGAATAGACTTTTACCCAGCCTTTTACACCAAAAACGCCGGATATTTCACCGACCTTGATAAGCCCTGTGTCCGACAACGGTTTATGCAGCGGCTTTTAACGCGTCTTTAATCAGCTTGGCAACGCGGTCAGAAGGCTGGGCGCCGGTGGATTTCCAGTATTCAACGCGTTCGTTGTCTAAACGCAATCTTTCTTCATTGCCGCGCGCCAACGGGTTAAAAAAGCCTACGCGTTCAATATAACGGCCATCGCGACCGCTTCTGCTATCGGTTACAACAACGTGGTAAAAGGGGCGATTTTTCGCGCCGCCTCTTGAAAGACGAATGGTTACCATCTAATGTCCTCAAAAAATCATTTAGTCAATTGTTAATCGAGCTATTTTACGCGAATTTATTGATAAGTGAAGAATAAATTAACAATAAATCCTTTCGTAAGGGATAGCCATGCACAAAAATTATCTTCTCATGCCGCGTACATTGCTTTTGATGCCGCGCATCATATTGGCCATATTGCCGCTTTTTAATTTTTTCATCATTTTCTGCATCATCAGGAATTGCTTCAACATCCGGTTAACATCCTGTAATTCCTGTCCGCAACCTGCGGCAATGCGTTTTTTGCGATTGCCTTTAATCAAGTCGGGGTAGCGTCTTTCCTGCATGGTCATCGAGCAGATGATCGCAATTTGCCGTGCGAGCATTTTGTCGTTGACCTTGTCTTTCATATCTTGGGGGATGCTATTGATGCCCGGTAATTTATCCATCATCGACCCTATGCCGCCCATGTTTTGCATTTGCTGCAATTGTTCGCGGAAATCTTCCATGTCAAAGCCCTTGCCTTTTTGCATCTTGCGGGCAAATTTTTCGGCTTTTTCCTTGTCGACTTTTTGTTCGAGTTCTTCAATCAGCCCGAGCATGTCGCCCATGCCCAAGATGCGCGAAGCAATGCGGTCGGGATGAAAGGGTTCCAGGGCGTTGGTTTTTTCGCCTACGCCGATGAACTTGATGGGCTTGCCGGTAATATGACGTATCGACAAGGCGGCCCCGCCCCTGGCGTCGCCGTCGGCTTTGGTCAGGATAATACCGGTTAGCGGCAAGGCATCATTGAAGGCTTTTGCAGTAATGGCGGCATCCTGCCCGGTCATGCTGTCCACGACAAACAGGGTTTCGATGGGATTGATCGCGGCGTGCAAGGCTTTAATCTCGCCCATCATTTCATCGTCGATATGCAGGCGGCCTGCGGTATCGACAATAATGACGTCGAGGAATTTTTTCCTGGCGGCTTCAATCGCATTTTTTGCAATATCGACCGGGTGCTGGGATATATCGCTGTCGAAAAAGTCCAGCGACAAATCGTTGGCAAGCATCTGCAACTGCTTGATTGCCGCAGGGCGGTAGACGTCGGCACTGACCACGCCGACTTTTTTCTTCTGGTTTTCCTGCAGCCATCGGCCCAGTTTTGCCACGGTAGTTGTTTTACCGGCGCCCTGCAAACCCGCCATTAAGATAACGGCGGGAGGAACGGCTTTCAGGTTAAGCCCTTCATTGGCTTCGCCCATCACCTTAACCAGTTCGGCCTGGACCAGCTTGATCAATGATTGGCCTGGAGAAAGGCTGGTCTGGACTGCCTGGCCCAGCGCGCCGACCTTGACACGTTCAATAAAGTCCGTAACGACAGGCAGCGCGACATCCGCTTCAAGTAAGGCCATGCGCACTTCGCGCAGTGTTTCCTTGATATTGTCTTCTGTCAGGCGGCCCTGGCCTTTAAGTTTTTTAAGCGTATTGCTTAATCGATCGGTTAAATTATCAAACATATCTGGATTCTTGTTATTTTGATGTACGGAAACGATTCACTAACACAAATGCGCTAGGACTATTCAACGCGATATATTACCATACCCTCTGAGACCTTTGCATCAGCCGCAGCTATTCATAA
The DNA here is from genome assembly GCA_004299465.1 of Methylovulum sp. GTDB lineage: Bacteria > Pseudomonadota > Gammaproteobacteria > Methylococcales > Methylomonadaceae > Methylovulum. The sequence continues at coordinate 9,764 of SCST01000402.1, forward strand.
CGGCTCTGCAAAACGATTCAGTCACCACCGTCTCTTTGTCGCAGCCTATAAAAACTCAATGACTTCTGTCGTACTCGCTATCCTTTCAATCGGCATGTACCTGGCAAGCGCCTTGTTGATTATTCGCCATATTAGTCAAAACAATCTCCAGCGCACGCCAATTTACCTGGCCTGGGCGGCGGTATGCGCACATACCTTATATACGGCGCAGGCTTTCCTGCACAATAACGGTTTCAATTTCAGTTTTTTCAGCACGGCCTCGTTTGTTGCGATGATTGTGGCCTTGCTTCTGCTGATGGCGGCGCTCAGGAAGCCGGTCGAAAAGCTCGGTGTCGCCGTGTTCCCTATTGCCGCGGTCATGTTGGGGCTGGAGCTTGGTTTTGATGATAAATCGCAGGCTTTATCGACACATGGCTGGGCAATGAGCAGCCACATCCTGACCTCTATTATTGCGTTCAGCCTGCTAAATATCGCTGCGCTACAAGCCGCGTTGCTTGCTATTCAGGACCAGCAGCTCAAAAGCCATCCGCCCAGGCGTTTTATTCAATCCTTGCCGTCGTTGCAAGCGATGGAATCGTTACTATTCCAGATGTTGGCGGCGGGGCTGTTTTTCCTGACGCTTTCATTAGTCAGCGGGTTTGTTTTTATAGACGACCTGTTTGCCCAGCACCTGGTCCATAAAACCGTCTTATCGATATTGGCATGGATCATATTTTCAGGCCTGTTGATAGGCCGAAGCCGTTATGGGTGGCGCGGAAAAACCGCGATACAGTGGACCGTATGCGGTTTTATCCTGCTGTTGCTGGCTTATTTCGGCAGCAAGCTGGTATTGAAATTGATTTTACACCGCTAAAACAGGGTGTCGGTCTGATCCATGCCTGCTTGATGAAGATTCAGGCGCATTTATCAAAAGGACTATTTTCAATTCTAATCAATAGACTAAGCATGTATCATATGAACATCAGCTTATTAATTTTCCCAAAAGTTCTTGCACAGTATATTCAGAGTACTGCGCAAGAACTTTTGGGAAAATTAATACCCATTCAATAAGTTATTAATTGTTTCA
>SCST01000895.1 GCA_004299465.1 Methylovulum sp.
GCCATTGAATTTGCTCAATATCTTCTTGTGCCAATGCCATTTTTACCTACCTTTTGGTTTGTTTAACAGAGACTTGAAACATTAAAAACTGTGGCAAAGTATAGCACAATAAAAAAACTGCTCCCGGTTTCCCGAGGGCGGTTTCATTAACCAGCCGTCAGCATTGATGTCGGTCAGGACAGCATTGCCTGACCGACTAATACAGGATGGGGTGGCAAATCCCATCCCGCGTGAGGAGGGTGGGAACGATAATATTGATTAAGCCGGAAAAAACGCCTTGAGGATTAGGGTTAAAATGCCGCCTAGCACCAAACCTACCATCCATTTAACAACCATCAATTCGCGCTCCAGGCGGTTAATGTCTGATTTTGTCGCTAATTGCGAATCCATTGCTTCAGAAAAAGCAGTCACCAATGCCTCAGCCTCTGCTTTAGCCTGTGCTTCAGGAACACCACCAGCCTTGAGTTTTTCAACAAATTTTAAGGTATCAAAGGTAATTGTTGCCATAATAGTCTCCAACAAATTTAAGACATCAGTGTAGCACAAACAAAAAAACCGCCCCCGGTTTCCCGAGAGCGGTTTCATTAACGAGCCCTGTTCCAGGTTGATGTCGTGCCCGCAGTACCCTCTAGGGCATAAAGGCATAAAGGCATAAAGGCACGAACAGCATGTGCCCGATCTTATATCTCGATTCGACCCTACCCGGCTTTACAACAACCTGACCAGCGCGGCTACTATAGCTACTGACGCTGCCATCATGCCACCTAGCTTGATAGTCATGCGGTATTCCATTGCCTGCATATCGCCGCGGAGCATTTGCATATCTGCCTTTAAAGAAAGCTCCAGTTCTTTTAGGTCGTGCCTAGTAACTGTTTCAGTTTCTGCCTGGGTATCGCGAAAAGCATCAGCAACGGCTTCAGCCTGCTTTTCCTCGAAACCGGCTTCTTTCAGTTTGCGAACAAATTTGTGAGTATCAAATGTAATGACCGTCATGGCGGGCGGTCTCCAATAAATTCAAGAGATTTACAGTGTAGCATAAACGTAAAAAACCGCCCCCGGTTTCCCGAGAGCGGTTTCATTAACGAACCTCGTTCCAGATTGATGTCGTACCCGCAGTACCCTCTGGGGCATAAAGGCATAAAGGCACGAGCAGCATGTGCCCGACCTACCCGGCTCAGTTATCCATGACCATATTGCGTCAACCGAAGCAGTGCAACAATTAAACCGCCGAGCGCCAGTAATGTGCCAAAACCCCAGCGCATCAATAACTTT
>SCST01000403.1 GCA_004299465.1 Methylovulum sp.
AACATTTCAGCCGCTTCAACAAGCCCTTAAGCGCCGCCGAAATAGCGACCAAACTGCTTGTCCCGATAGCCGTTATCCAGCCGATTTTATTAAAATTAATCGCCAGCCACATTATTGTCGAGTTTAAAAACCAGGACGACGTCGATGAGGTTTACCTGCCGGCAGTCGATATCAATATACTCACCACGGCTTATGTTATTAACGCATTGGAGCAATGCGGCCAAAATCATTTACCGGACCTGAACCAGGAGCGGCTGTTTATGAACGCAATCAATAATTTCAGGAAATTGATGGAAGCCTCTGAACACAATCGTTTACTCAAAGATATTTATCGCGAATGATGCACATCGCACTTTTAAGACTTTATTCAATCACCGGCAGAAAAGCCGAGTTATCTTCATTCGTGGCCCATAAATCGCCTGTTTCCAGATCGAACCACCAGCCGTGCAAGCTGAGTGAACCGGCATCCAGGCGTTCCCTGATCCACGGATAACTGCAGAGATTATCCAGCGAGCCTCGTATCACCGCGCGTTCAACTAGGTGCGGGTGCATACACAGGTTTTCCACATCCGCTTCGCGCACCAAAACCCCATTGTCGGCTTCTACGCCGTCCAATTGGTCCACGACATAGCGGTAGCAGCCGTCCATCGCTATCGAAACCCAATCGCCGATAAAATCGCTACGGGCTTTTTGGCCGGACAGCGTTCCCAGCAAGGTATGAATACCGTTGCAATGGGCATGCCCTAAAATAACAATGTGCTCAACGGCCAAATCACGAACGGCATATTCAATAGCCGAACGCGCGCTGTCGTATTTGCCTTCCAGGTAATAAGGCGGCACCAGGTTCGCGAAATTGCGCAGCACATACAAATCGCCGGGCGCGGCATCCATTATCAAGGCCGGGTCCACACGGGAATCGCTGCAGGCAATTAATAAAATCCTGGGATGCTGGCCGTGTTCAACCAGGTCCTTCATATTGCCGGGATTCAGTTCATAAAAACGATGTTGAAAACTTTTAATACCGTCGAAGAGTTTGGCTAAAGCCGGATGGATGAATGCTTGCATACTGTTTAAGACCGTGTTTACACGTTATAGGGATGGACTGCGTTAAAGCCGTGCACTTTGGCTTGCGTAGTAAAAACCGGAGGTATCCAGGCGTTTTGTTCCTGCCCGGCAAGAAATGTTGCTAACCAAAACGCCTGGCTACGTATCGGCAATATAAAAGCATAAAGTTTTCCATTTGGTAATTCGGCGAGATCGCCTACCGCATAGATATTTTCATCGCTGGTCTGCAAATAGGGGTTTACCTTGACGCCTCGCCCGATCTTCAGGCCTGTTTTTTCGGCCAATTCGGTATTCGGCTTAAAGCCGCAAGCGATTATCAGCGCATCGAATCCGGCTGGCACATCGGTTTTTACGCAGACTTTTTCATCTTGCCTGGCAAAGCCCTGCACTGCCTGGTTTAACAATATCTGTACCCCGCAATCCTGTAACACCCGCTGCAGCAAAACTGAATCTTCTGCTACCAATTGCCGCTCCATCAAGCGGTCCATGGCATGATACAGCGTCACCTTATCGCCGGAGACAGCCAGGTCGGATGCGACTTCACAGCCGATTAAGCCGCCGCCGATAATCGCCCAATCAGGACGCCGGCCTTGGTCCAAAAAAACCTGCCGGAATTTACGCATGGCTTTTAAATCGGCAAGGCTGTTCAGGCAGAAAAATAAATCGCTATGCGCCCTGAAAGACGGTGGAATAAACGCTGCGGAGCCTTGCGCCAGGACCAGTTTATCGTAGCATAGCGATTTTTCCTCACCGGGACCCTTGAGCAGCAGCGTACTGTCGCTGCAGTTAATCGATGTGGCTTCGGCACCGCCGATAACCGTGATGCCGGCGGTGCGGAGTTTATCGAAGGTTTTAAGGATGATGGATTGCTCAATATCGCTTTTGCTGAACCCGCGCGACAATAAGGGCCTGGAGTAATAGCCGTCGTTTTCCCTGGTAACCAGCGTAATATCAGCATCCGCGGACAATGCGCGATATTTCTCCGCAAAGCTGACACCCGCCACACCTGAACCAATGATAACGACGCGCATAGTTTTATCCTCCAGGAAATATTTAACCCACTAATTCGAATTCGCTTTTTTCCGCCCCGCATTCAGGGCAACGCCAATCATCGGGAATATCTTTCCATAATGTGCCCGCAGCAATGCCGGAATCCGGATCGCCTTCGGCTTCATCATAAATATGACCGCAAATATCGCATTGGTATTTTTTATAATCAGGCATGGCCGTTCCTCTGTTAAGATTAAAAAATGGTAACTGCTCAGCTGCTTGCCAAGTTACCTGAAGTTATACTCGCTCTTTGACCAGTGTAGGGCGCGCCGCGCGCGCCTTCTCCGATACCTCGGGCAATGTGCCAATTCGTTGGCGCG
>SCST01000404.1 GCA_004299465.1 Methylovulum sp.
AAGGAAAGATAACACGTTGCCGGTTTTATTGCCGCGTAACTATTCAGCCTTTGCTGCGTGCTACGCGCGCCATCAACGGACTGGCACGTTATCCACGCGCCGCGCCCTACGCTTCAGGCAAGGGTCTGAATAGTTGCATTGTCGCCTAAGCATCCGGCAATACTCCGATATTTACCAGGAGGGCTTATTTTTGAGTAAATCGCTAAATTGCGTTTTGGGCAGCGGCCTGCTGATATAGTAACCTTGTACCATATCACAATCCAATTTGTGTAGTAAGTCGAATTGGTTTTTAGTCTCCACGCCTTCTGCGATCACTTCCATCCCCAGTTTTTTACCAAGGCTGATGCTGGCCTCAACAATGGCGGCATCGCCGGCATCATGGGACAGGTCGCGGATAAAGCTTTGATCTATCTTAAGCACATCCAGCGGCAGGCGTTTAAGATACGCCAGCGATGAATAGCCGGTGCCGAAATCATCTATCGCAATGCGGACGCCTAAGGCATGCAGCGCCTCGAGAATTTCCCTTGTCGCCGCCGGGTCTTTGATGAGGAGATTTTCGGTAATCTCCAGCTCCACTGCCTTCGGCGGTACGCATTCTTCCTTCAGCGCACGCTGTATCTTGTCCAGCAAATCAGCATCGTTAAATTGGGCTACCGATACATTGACGGAAACCCGTAAATCTTGAAGGCCGGTTTCCCGAAAATCCCTGCACGCCTGCCTGAGCACCCATTCGCCGACGGGTATGATCAAGCCGGTTTCTTCCAGCAGCGGTACGAAATCCGCAGGCGAGACCAGGCCGCGTTGCGGGTGCTGCCAGCGAATCAAACCTTCTGCAGCGGTAATTTTCCTATTAGCCAGCGTCAATTGTGGTTGATAGTGGAGAATAAATTCATTGTGTTTATAAGCATGCCGCAATTCGCTTTCCAAGGTCAGCCGTTCATGGCTGCGGGCGTTCATTTCGGGGGTGTAAAGGCGATACTGGTTAGGACCCGCCGATTTGGCCCGGTACATAGCCGTGCCGGCATTACGCAGCAGCTCGTCAACATGGACGCCGTCATGGGGGTAGACTGCGATACCGATACTGAAAGAGACATAGGCATCCTGTGCGTCGATAGATACCGGTCGTTCGAATGCGGCCCGAATCTTGCCCAGGATGACCAGCACACTGTCTACATGCGGCAGGTCTCCCGCCAGGATAGAGAATTCATCACCATCGTAGCGGGCTACGGTATCGTTAGGCCGCAAGGTTGTACAGAGCCGTTCGGCAATCCGCTGCAGCAAGTGATCGCCTCGCCTATGCCCAAGGCTGTCATTGATGCGTTTGAAATTATCGATATCCAGGAAGAATACGGCGGCCAAACCGTTGCGCCGCCGCATGCGCTCGATTTCGGTGGTCAACCTGTCGGCAAGCAGGAAGCGGTTCGGCAACTGGGTCAAGGTATCGTGTGTGGCCTGGTGGTGCAATTCGGCTTCAAAGCGTTTGCGCTCGGTAATATCGCGTACAATCGTTGACAGGTATTGTACGTCGCCGGCTTTGTCATAATGCGCCAGCATGACCTGGGAAACCGGGATTTCAAGGCCATCCGCGCGCTGCAACGCCGTTTCCCCCGACCAGGTGCCATTTTTCCTGGCGGCGGGTAAAGCCTCGATTTTCAGTCGCTGGGCCATTCGTTCCGGAAACAGGTTACTGAGGCACAACGTGCTGACATCGGTTCCGGCATCAAGGTTGACCAGGCGGTATCCGGCATTGTTCAGGTAACGCAGGAAGCCGCTGGGTTCAAGGATGGCAACCAGGTCGG
>SCST01000405.1 GCA_004299465.1 Methylovulum sp.
GCCACGGCCCGCTCGATAATAAAAGCCATCGGATTGGCTTCATACATCAGGCGTAATTTAGCCGGTTTGGACGAGTCGCGCGTATCCAGTGGGTATAGAAACACGCCGCCGCGCGTCAATATCCGGTAAACGTCGGCAACAAAAGACGCCACCCAACGCATGTTAAAGTCTTTTTCGCGCACGCCCTCGGTACCTTGCAAACACTCGTCGATATAACGCTGCACAGGCGCTTCCCAGAAACGCTGGTTTGACATATTAATCGCAAACTCACAGGTTTCTTCGGGGATGCTCATAGCCGGATGCGTCAATATGAATTCGCCTATATCCTGGTCAAGGGTAAAGCCGTTGACGCCATGCCCCGTTGTCAAGACCATCATCGTTGACGGCCCATACAGCACAAAGCCCGCGCAGACCTGCTCGGAGCCCTTGCGCAGGAAATCCTCCAAGGCCGGCTCTACACCTTCCCGGCAACGCAGAATCGAAAAAATAGTGCCTACAGCCAGGTTGACATCAATATTTGACGAACCGTCCAAGGGATCAAACAAAGCCAGGTATTTACCTTTTTTATATTGCGGCGGGATGGCGATGAACTCATCGATTTCTTCCGATGCCATGCCGGCCAGGTGCCCCGTCCAATTGAGCGCATTGACCATAATGTCATTGGTGATAATATCCAGTTTTTTCTGCACCTCACCCTGGACATTCTCGGAACCGGCACTGCCCAGCACGCCGATCAACTGTCCGCGGTTAACCTTGTGCGAGATTTGCTTGCAGGCGGTGACGATATTATTCAGCAATAAGGTAAATGTGCCTGAAGCTTCCGGTAACTCGCACTGTTGTTCGATGATGAACCGTGTCAAGGTAACTTTATTTGTCATAACTCTCTACTCTGTTAAAAAAACGTGGATATAACTTTTTCTCTATGCCGCTCCGCCCAAGGTATCCGCCGTAGCGAGCGCCAAAGGATTGGCACGTTGTTCAAGCATCGGAGGAGGTGCGCGTATATCGCGCGGCATAAAACCTGTTATCTGGGCGAATTTGGGCGGCAAAGCCGGGTTAAAAATCTCATCCCGGTTGCTTGCCCCGCTGTAACTGTTGGCGGATAAGCCGCGAATGCGCGCTATCCCTTCTTGAAGACCGTATTGTAAATTTTGCAGGACAGGATTGAGGCGGCCAGTATGAAGGTAATTGCATTGGCAAAAATGATAGCGTTGTTAGAAATATAAATGCCGTAGACGAGCCAGCAGAACACCCCCGAAGTAAACAGGCTGTACATGCCCAGGGACAGGGATTCCGTATCTTTTGTTTTGATCGTCAAAACGGCTTGGGGTAAAAATGAAGCGGTGGTTAAGGTGGCAGCTAGATAGCCGATGAGTTCAGGCGTGATGGTCATGGGTATTATGTGGTTTTTGCTTTAGCGCGGCTTACAGGCGCTGAAAGATGAGACAGGCGTCGTTGGGGGGCTAGTCTAGTGAGTCAATATCGACCTGTCAATACAGTTACGCAAGCTGAATCCACTGTGCCGTATTAACAAAAAAACGGCGTTAGTCCACGAAAGCCACGAAAAGCACGAAAATATTCAAAGAGATACCCGGCTGGTTTACCCACAGCAAGCTTTTGTTTTCGTAGTACCAAAACAGGTTCTTGTACTCTCCTACAGCACGTAGTACAGTCAAAGCGCTACGTGTCCACTACAAAATAACGAGGCAGCCCATCATGTTTAAACATCCCGTCCGCGCAATTAGCTACGCCGTTTTATTGTTCTTTTCGCTGAGTTACCCGATCAGGTCTTTTGCGGCATTAGTGCTTAAAGCAACCCCAGGCGATCAACAAGTCACCTTGCAATGGGCTTCGATCGAAGGCGCAAGCAACTACGGCGTTTGTTACGCCACTGAAACCATTGCCGATATTAACAACTGCCTGAATTATGCAGGCGGTACCTGGCAAGCTATTACAGAAACAACGCTTAAAATTACCGAGTTAAGCAATGGCAAAAAATACTATTTTCGTGTTGTAGCCGAGAATGCTGCCAGTACCCTGGCGATCAGCACGACGATCACCGCCATCCCTAACAGAACCTACACGCTCAACGACACCGGCATTACCGGCTGTGCAGACAGGACTCACAATAACCTGCCTTGTCCTGTAGCGGGTTATCCCAATCAGGATGCCGAAGCAGGGCGTGATGCGTCGCAAAACTATGACAGCAACGGTCATGCCGGGTTTGATTTCAGCAAAATCAGTAACACGGGTGCTGCATTAGCGGCAACTGCCGCCAGTTGGAACTGCGTCAAAGATAACGTGACCGGACTGATCTGGGAAATGAAGACCGATGATGGTGGCTTACACGATAAAGATTGGACTTATAGCTGGTATGAACCCGACGACAGCAAAAACGGCGGCTTCGCAGGTTATCGGCATCGCGGCTCTTGTGGCGGCACCATTGCCTGTGATACGGAGGCTTATGTCAGAGTCGTGAATACGGCGGGTTGGTGTGGTTATAAGGATTGGCGGATGCCCGGTAAAGCAGAGCTGCATTCGATTGTTGATTACAGTCGCCTTGATCCAACCATAGACGCGACTTATTTTCCCAACACAGTAAGCTCATTTTATTGGTCTTCCTCGCCGGTTGCTAACAGTAGTGGCAGCGCCTGGATCGTCCATTTCTTCCAGGGCTATAACTATTGGTACTCTAAGGACAACAGCCACTATGTTCGGTTAGTGCGTAGCGGACAGTGATTTTGTTATTGGCTTAATGCCTAAAATCACCTGCACCCTTTAACTTTTTGTTGCCTTTCGGAGGCTCATTATGAAACGACTTAAGCTATGCCTGTATTTTTGTCTGTTAATCCATGCACAGTTAGGCAATGCCCAACGCTGTAATCCCGATATGATTGCCGATGCGCCGGACAGCCGTTATACGATGAATGTGAACGGCACGGTGCTTGATAAAAAAACCACTTTAACCTGGATGCGTTGCTCGTTGGGACAAACATGGGATAACGGCGCCTGTACCGGTTCTGCGCAAGAATACCAATGGCGGCTCGCATTAGTAGCCGCTAAAAAGACGGTGTTTGCCGGTAAAAAGGATTGGCGCTTGCCTAATATCAAGGAGTTGCAATCCTTAGTTGAATATCGTTGTTATGGTCCGGCTATCAATCTAACGGCGTTTCCCAATGCAATTAGAAGAGGAGGTTGGTCTTCCTCGCCGGTTGCTCACGGTAATGACTTCGCCTGGGCCGTCTATTTCGGCTATGGCTACGCCTATTGGGACTTTAAGTTCAGAAGCTACTATGTTCGGTTAGTACGTAGCGGACAGTGATTTTGTTATTGGCTCAACTCCCCCCTCAAATTCTTTGCGTTCTTTGTTAACATGAAGGGAGCTTAAACTTAGGTAACCGAGGCCAGAGAAACTTAAATCCTGTCATTTTAAATTTACTCTGGCCCCGGCTATTTGATGTTAGCGTTATGTCTTAGCAGCAATACCGGGTAATCCTCAATAGCATATACAGCAAGTAGCCGGCGGATAGCAAAGTCAACAAGCCAAAACGTAACCATAACCGTAGCAAGCCGGTGACGGCCAGGTAAATCAATAAAAACAGGATCACCAGCAGCATGGCACAGCCTCTTGAATTGCGTTTACGGATAACGGGCGACGATTCAGCTTCTTACCTGAAGCACGCCTCTCCGGCGGGTGGATAACGTGCCAGTCGTTGATGGCGCGCGCAGCACGCCGCAAGGGGCTAAATAGTTATCCGTTGCCGAATTTGTTTCATGCCCATTCCTTAAAGCTTTACGCGCGTTCCCAGTAAATAATCAAACCACGGCCAGGTAACGCACCAATTTCCGCTACAACCGGGTTGCTTGCAAAGATGATGATCATAATGCCAGCGTAAATGTTGTTTCGCCCAGGCGGGGTCCAGGTGAGCCTTGCGGTGTTTGTAATAATAAAGCGCCAAGGACAGATAAAGCGCGCTGGTCAATGACGGCAATACTATAAACAGCGGCAGGTGCAGCAGCACGATACCGGCTAAGACGGCCAGCTCCTTGCTTTGGGTATTCCAGGCCGTCAGGCT
>SCST01000896.1 GCA_004299465.1 Methylovulum sp.
GGGGAGCTCTACGGGCCCAAGAACGCGCAATTGCCGCTACCAAACATGCTAATGATGGACCGTATTACCCTTATTACCGATGAAGGCGGCTTATACGGTAAAGGGGAAATCATTGCTGAATTGGATATTAGGCCTGATTTGTGGTTTTTTGCCTGTCATTTCCAGGGGGACCCGGTAATGCCAGGATGTCTTGGCCTTGATGCCATGTGGCAATTGGTTGGGTTTTATTTGTGCTGGCTGGGCGGGCCGGGTAAAGGCCGCGCCCTGGGGGTGGGTGAAGTCAAATTCACCGGGCAAGTATTGCCGACGGCTAACAAAGTGATCTATCGCATTAACTTAAAGCGCGTCATTATGCGCAAGCTGGTAATGGGTATTGCCGATGCCACTATGGAAGTTGATGGCAAGGTTATTTATGAGGCGACCGATTTACGGGTTGGTTTATTCACTTCTACAGAAGATTTCTAGGGGTTATAACAATGAAAAGAGTCGTGGTAACCGGTTTAGGCATTGTTTCCAGTATCGGCAACAACCTGGCAGAGGTTATTGAATCCCTGAGAGAAGGTCGCTCAGGAATCGTTTTTGCGGATATTTACAAGGAATTGGGTTTTCGCTGCCAGGTGCATGGCGCTATTAATATAGACCTGGATGCATTTATAGACCGTAAAATAAAACGTTTTATGGGGGATGGCGCTGCGTTCAATTATATTGCGATGCAGCAGGCCATCGATGATTCCGGCCTGGAAGACAAGGAGGTCTCCAATGTCAGGACCGGCCTGGTCATGGGTTCAGGTGGGCCATCAACGTCTAACCTGGTGGAAGCGGCTGATATTCTCAGGGAAAGAGGCGTTAAACACGTCGGACCGTACCGGGTACCGAGAGCGATGTCCAGCACGAATACGGCATGTCTCGCTACGCCTTATAAAATCAAGGGCGTCAATTATTCCATTACCTCGGCTTGCGCGACCAGCGGACATTGTATCGGTCACGCGATGGAGCTGATCCAGATGGGTAAACAGGATGTTGTTTTTGCCGGCGGCGGCGAAGAAGTGCACTGGACCATGTCCGTGTTGTTTGATGCGATGGGCGCGATGTCGTCCAAATATAATGATACG
>SCST01000406.1 GCA_004299465.1 Methylovulum sp.
TTCAACTGCTCGGACTGCGAAAAATAGCTTTCCAGCGCGGCGGCCAATGTACTGCCTTCCAATCCGACAATGCCCTGGTAAGGGTCGCCATCGTTAGGCTCTATTGTCAATACCAGTTGCCCGTTGCCAAACATTGCACCCAGAGAACCGGCAGTTGCGCCTGGATTGCTTCTTACCAGACCCCTGATTTTTCGGTCGTGCGTCGCTTGGGCGACCAGGGTTTTAATATCGCCGTCGCCTTGCGCCTGGAGAATCATTGAACCGTTGAACTTGATGGTTGCCGACAGCATGGCGACGGCGGCCAAAGCTTGCCCGAGCAATTGCCGTACATTTTCGGGGCCTTGCTGGTGTTGCCGGGCGGCCTGCCAGCTGTCGGATAATTGTACCCATTCGCCGCGGACGCCCAATTCTTCAAATAAAAAACGGCGTAAGAAATCTTGTTGAGTCATGCTTGTTTTATCAGATGGTTTCGTTAAAGGTTTGACCTTTGTAATTTTCAGCCGGCAAGTAAACTAGAACGCTGATGGCGCAGATGATTAAGATAACATAAGATTTTGCTGCGTTATCTGTGTTTATCCTATTCATCTGCGTCATCAGCGCTCCATTTCTCTAACAGTTGAGCAATTACTGGTCTTTATTATAATCCAGAATCATAGTAACCTTAGGCCAATCCGCTGACAAACCTTATACGACCACCATGTTCTTATCGAAAAAGCTCGTGCTGCCGCATCCGTCCGAAGCCTTGCCGGGCCGGGATAAATCCATGCCGATCAGCAACCGGCATTTTGTTACCGGAAACCCTATCGCACCACCGTTCCCCATTCCTATCCAGCAGGCTTTGTTTGGCATGGGCTGTTTTTGGGGTGTTGAAAGAAAGTTTTGGCAATATCCCAATATTTACAGCACTGCGGTCGGTTATAGCGGCGGCTATACGCCCAACCTGACCTATGACGAATTATGTACCGGTTTGACCGGCCATAATGAAGTCGTCAAAGTGTTTTATGACCCGTCATTAACGTCTTACCTTGAATTGCTGCGCCTGTTTTGGGAGTCGCATGATCCCACGCAGGGCATGAGGCAAGGCAATGACATCGGCACGCAATACCGCTCCGGCATTTACACATACAGCCAGGAGCAGCTCGATGCGGCGCTGGCGTCAAGAGCGCATTACCAGGATAAACTGACGCGCGCAGGCTTCAAGCAGATAACGACGGAAATTATACCTGCCGGTGAATTTTATTATGCCGAAGATTATCACCAGCAGTATCTTGCCAAGGAACCGATGGGATACTGTGGTTTGGGCGGCTTGGGTGTGGCGTTTGACTAGCCTGCCGCCGGAAAATTGTACTGTATGTTTTATTTAATGAGCGAGGCATAAATGGAGCTTTTTGCATTTCCGTTTGCAGGCGGGGGGGAACACTGTTACCGGGAGTTAGGCCCATACTTGGATAAGGCGGTATTAAAAACCCAGGCTATACCGGGGCGGGGACGCTTGATAGGCAAACCCTGCCTCAGGCGTATCGATGACATGGCCGACTATCTATTGGCGCAATTAGCGCCAGAGCTTGACCGGCCCTATGCCTTGTTTGGACACAGCATGGGCGCTTTTGTCGCTTATATGCTGACCAGGAAAATAATCGCCCACCAGTTGCCTCAGCCCAAGGCGCTGATTTTTTCGGGCCGGAAAGCACCTTCTGTTTTTGAACAGGAGCCCAAGCATCAACTGCCGGACGAGTTGTTCAGGAAAATGCTGCGGGACTTGGGCGGCATACCCGATGTGGTCTGGCAGGACCGCGAACTGATGGCGCTTTTTGAGCCTATCATACGGGCTGATTTTGAATTGATTGAAACGTTTTCATACGATCAGTGCAGACCTGTGGATATTCCGATCCACCTGCTTTTGGGTGAAGACGACAATGTCACACCAGCCGAAGCGGAAGCCTGGCAGAGAGAAACAACGCAGCCGTTGGCTATTTCTTATTTTAGCGGCGGGCATTTTTATTTCCAGGACGACTGGCAAAGCCTGGCGCAGAAAATAAACGCGGTTTTAAGCACGGTAGATGCGGACGGGGCGGCGTAACTAAAACAAGGAAAGCACCGCTACGGCTTTCTAAAATTAATCGTAACGACTCACACGCCCTTCAGAAAAGTTTAGCCCTAGGTATACTTTTGGTCAAAGGTGTCTGTTGTAGGGCGTGCTGCGCGCGCCAACGGATTGGCACGTTGCCCCAAGTATCGGAGAAGGCGCGCGCGGCACGCCCTACAGCAAGGGGCTGAATAACTACTCCGAATTAATCCAGCAAATGGTGTTTCATCGCATAGCGGATGATTTCAGCGGTTGTGCTCATGTTCATTTTCGACATTAGCCGGGTACGGAAGGTGCTGATGGTCTTGACGCTGAGCGCCATATCGTTGGCAATTTCAGTGACGCGCTTGCCGCAGGCGATGGCCTGGAAAACCTGGAATTCGCGGTCGCTCAGCAGCGCATGCAGCGGTTTTTTCCGGGCCGGTTTCAATTCCTCGATCAGCTTTTCGGCCATCGCCGCGCTGATATATTTTCCGCCGCCGGCAACTTTGCGAATGGCCGCGACCAATTGATCGGGCGCGCTTTCTTTCGTGAGATAGCCGTCCGCACCGGTTTGCAGCATCCTGATGGCGTATTGCTCCTCGGGATACATGCTCAAAATCAGGATAGGCAGGTGCGGATTCTGCTGTTTCGCGATCCTGGTCAGTTCCAGCACGCTTTTCCCAGGCATCGCTATATCCAGCAGCATGACATCCCAGCCGTCGGCGCGGATCATCTTGAGCGCTTCGTCGCCTGACGCCGCTTCGGCGCAAACTTCCATATCAGGAACATCGGCGAGAATCTGTTTCAGGCCTTCCCTGACAATGGCGTGATCGTCGGCAATCAGGATTTTAATCATCGCAGGCGCCTGCTCTATTAGAGGATTGCAGCGGCATGCGCAAACTGAGCAGCGTGCCTTGTCCGGGCCGGCAGTCGAGCGTGAGTTCGCCGCCGAAATAGCGCGCCCGCTCATGCATGCCCTGAATGCCGTACCTGCCGGATTTGTTCATCTGCGCCGGCGTCATGCCGCAGCCGTTATCGGCGATGCGCATCAGCAAAACGCCGTCACTCACGCTAATGTCGATGCTTGCCCAGGTCGCTATCGCATGCAGGACGATATTGGTCAATGCCTCCTGCATGATCCGGAAAACCGCCGTACTGCGTTTTTCATCGATTTCAACAGGGTCCTCCGGTAAGGTCAGCGTACATTCGATACCGGTTTGCTCGCGGAATTCTTCTATATGCCAATCTATTGCCGCTAATAAACCCAAATGGTCGAGTATGCTGGGGCGCAGGTCCGTCATGATTTTCCTGACGGTTTGGATGGCATCGTCAACATGCTGGGTCATGACTTGGGTTTTCTCACGGCACGTCGATAAAGCTGTCGGCAATTGTTTCGCTAACCAGCTTAAATCCATTTTTAGCGCCGTCAGGAAACTGCCTAATTCATCGTGGATTTCCCTGGCAATCCGGGTCCTTTCTTCTTCCCTGATCAGTTCCTGGTGGCTCGACAATTCGCGCAACGCGTCTTCATTCTGCTTGTGCTTGCTGACATCATGCACGGTACCGATAAACAGGTGGCGATCATCGACATTAACGGCACTGATGTTTAAATCCATAGGGAATGTTGTGCCGTCTTTCCTGAGTCCGTCTATTTCGCGGCCTATGCCGCTTGCCTTGGTATTGCCGCCGGCCAGGTAATGGCTCAGGTAGCTATGGTACCGGCTCCGGTTTGACTCGGGCACCAAGCAGTTGATGCTCCGGCCGATTAATTCTTCTTCCCGGTAACCGAATATTGTTTCGGTCGAAGGATTAAGGCATTCGATGAGTCCATGCTCGTCAATAATGATAATCCCGTCAAACACGTTGTTGAGAATGGCGCGCAGCTTCACTTCATTTTTGCTGAGCAAGGCCTGCATTTCACAACGGTAAGTCACATCGTTTTGTACGCCGACATAATGCGTGATTTTGTTCTGCTTGTCGCGTATTGGCGAGATAAAGACTTCGTTCCAGAACAGGCTGCCGTCTTTGCGGTAATTACGCAGGACGGTATGGCTATCGCAGTTTTCAGTTAATGCAGTGCGCAACTGTTCAATTTCAGGCTGGTTGCGATCATTGTTCTGCAAGATGCGGCAATTATGTCCAAGCAGTTCGTCAAGGGCATAACCGGTCAAGCGCAGAAAGGCATCGTTTGCATAAATGATCGCATAGTCGGTATCGACAAGGCCGGTGATGACGATGCCGTTACTGCTCGAATCAATTGCACGCTGCATCAAGCGCAAGGTATCCTCGATTTTGCGTTGCTCCGTGATGTCTTGTATAGCGCCGTAAATGCGTATGACCTTGCCGTTAGCCCAGTCGCGGATAGGCAGGGCGTGATCGCTGAAATAGCGGCAATGCTCGTCGCCGGTAATAATACGGTATTCAGCCGTGTTTTCGAAGCCTGCCAGCAATTGTTCGAAACGATGTTCGACAATTTCAGCGTCATCGGGGTGGATGGCCAGCAGGCCGGCATGATGTGGTTCCGCTGGCTTGTTGAGCATGCGTTTAAGCGGCTCGGTGAGCCATTCGAATACCGGTTTATTGTCAGGCAAGATGCGCATCGAATAGGCGAAATCGGAGGTCAGCCGTGAAATTGCCAGATCCCATTTTTCACACAATAAAATATTGTTGTCCTCATCCTTACACGGGCTTCTCTTGTCGGGATTCAGCAGGCTTTGCTCTATGGCGTCGGCTAATAAGTGCCGGTTGCTTTTAGTGAGGTAGTCGTCCATGCCGTTTTTAATGGCGGTAACGGCCACCGTCTCGTTACCGGAAGCGGTTAACATGATGACCGGTATGCAGGCATAGCGCTTATGGAGCTCCTTGAATAAACTCAGGCCATCTGTCCAGCCTAGCCTGAATTCGGTGATTACCAGGTCAAAATCGGCTTGGGCGATTATGCTGTTAAAGACATCGGGGCTGCCGATTTCAATCATATCGACATCGGCAAACTTGCCGCACAGCGCTTGAATGGTCCGTGAACGTTCTGCGGCATCGTCGTCAATAATCAGGAATTTCATCGGATTGGTTTGTATATCCCAGAATTTAGGCCATGCCAGGCCTGTGATGTTTAGCGGAAATTATTTTCGACAACATCCTTAAGCGCAGAATTGTTCAATCCTGTCGACAATACCCTGGACATCCAGTCCGCACAGGCTGAGCAATTCCTCGCGCGTGCCTTGCTCGACGAAGCAATCCGGCAGGCCGATGTTGAGCACCGGCATCAGGATGCGCTGGGCTTGCAGGAACAGGTTCACGGCGCTGCCGGCGCCGCCGGACAGTGCATTCTCCTCGACGGTGACCAGGGTGTCATGGGTTTTCGAGAGCTCCAGCAGCAGCGCTTCATCGATGGGTTTGACAAAGCGCATGTTGACGACGCTCGCATTCAGGCGTTTGCCGGCTTCGACGGCGGGCGCGACCATGCTGCCCCAGGCCAGTATCGCGATGCGGCTGCCGCTGTGGCGGAGTTCGGCTTTGCCGATGTCCAGCGTAGTCAGCGTGGCTTCGACGGCAACGCCGGGGCCTTTGCCGCGCGGGTAGCGCACGGCGGCGGGGCCGGGGTGCAGGAAGCCGGTGCTCAGCATCTGCCGGCATTCGTTTTCATCGGCGGGCGCCATGATCAGCATGTTCGGGATGCAGCCGAGATAGCTG
>SCST01000407.1 GCA_004299465.1 Methylovulum sp.
CCAGGGCCAGTTTTCCCACTAGAACACGCAAGGTATTCTCAACTTCGGGAAAAACGATTTTTTCTACATAATCGGGACCTATTTGTTGATGCAGAATGCCCAAGGCATCGCGCCGGGGATAGTAACGCACTGACAGCAACAGTTCTATTTTCAAGCCCTCGGCCGTCAGCACGAAAAAAGAGAAACTTTTTTGTTGCACGCGAATGTTATAAATCGTCATTTTATTCCACGGGTAGACGATATGAAAACCTTCCTTATAGGTCTGGTCGGTCACCGTTCCGCCTGCAAAACGCCGATACAACACCCCTTCCTCGCCTGATTTTATGGTAATAAATATCAAGGGCTGGAAATACATCAACAGCAATAATGCAACAATCGTGGAAGTGATTAACGCGGGTAAGTAGCGCATCATGATTAAAATCTGTATACAGCGTGGGTAAAGATAAGCAATCGCCTTGGCGAGGCGTTGCCATCGGGAATGTCCGGTCAGGCAGGGTCAAGCATAGCCCGCTAAACAGAAGGCCATGATTGACCACGGATTTGTTTTGGATCGACCGTTAACCTGTTGTTATGCAGTCGCTTTTTTGGTTTCGGCAGCAACAACTTTTCCTTCTTTGAATTGTTCTGCATAATAGGCGCGAACGCTTTTGGGATCAAACGTCAAAAATGTGCCGCCTGATTCAAAATGCTGGATAAACACTTTGCCTATTGCATAAGTTGATGCGCCGGCAATCAACGGCAATGTCACCGCGCCGATAGTCGTGCCGACAACGGGGATCATTTTGCTGAGTCCTGCAAAAACCGGGGCAAACGATGAAGGGAAACTTCCCCCGATAAGCGCCGCCACAAGGTTTTTAACTTTGCCTTCCATGAAAGTGACGCCGTAAAGATGGCTTAACCTTCTCAGCATTTCAATTTGAATACCCGTTATTGCCAAAAAATCAAAAACCGGTACCGGTACCAGTCCGGCCGCCATTGATACATACATGCTCTTTTTAACCAATTCCTGGGCGTCGCCATACGTATTGTTTTCCACTTTTACCAATTCTGTCATCACACTTCACCTCTGTTCAATATTAAGTTGATTAAGCTCGACCGCGTCTAAATGACTGATTTAGCATAATCAATATGCTCATTCCTAGCAAGCAATAACTATAGCTGAGCCTATATAAATTCCTGTTTGGGAATATCGTGTTTTTTTTATACTCTGAACGGTCAAGTTTTCGGTTTTTCATGTAGGGTGCGCATCGCGTACCTTTATAGAATGATGATAAAAATCAATGCAAAAGGTACGCGATGCGCACCCTACGAAAACTTGTAAAAGCAGTAAACATGATCGCGAAGTATATATTTACCATTCAAGACAGCATTAATGCGTGCTTAGGATTTGGCTAAAGATAAGGTCCAGGCTTGGTGAACGCCATCCTCCTCATGTACGCCATAGCTGCGCACTCAAC
>SCST01000408.1 GCA_004299465.1 Methylovulum sp.
GTCAAGGCAAACAACACATCGGCGGTATAACGGTATGACTGACCGCCGCCACCGCCAAACCCCTTACCGCCGGACTGGTCATGCTCATGACGCTGGAAATTGGCCGTCCAGATCAATATCGGCGACACCCTGTCGGTACCGAACAAGAGCTGGATCGGTGCACCGTGGCCGATCGCTTGTATCGAGATGGCCGATAATTTAGGGGCTTGATAACCGCCTCCGCCGCCGAACATTACGCGTCCCCCGTAAATACCGAATAAAACCGCTGCTCCCGCGCCGCCAGTTTACCGACCGAGGCATCGGCCAGCACCACTCCCTCGTTGACGTCGGCATGGATAATATCCGGCCATGCGATGACGATACCGCCGTGGCTAAACGTGCGCCCGACCTTAAAGACGACCAGGTCGCCCGGCAACGGCGCGACAACCGGATGCGCGTACCGGCATAGCACCGCCAAATACCGTTCATCCTGTTGATGCAGCGCCCATTGCCTGGGGTAGCCTTTAACCGATAAGTCTTCGATCAGCCCGGTTTGCACAAACACATCGATTAACAACTGACCGCAATCGACGGCCTTGTAGCGCACGCGGGCCTGATGCCGCCACTTTGCGCCCAGCCAACGCCGAGCTTCCGCAATGACGGCGTCCCGCGTCGGCAACCGCTTCATGCGTTGCCCTTTGTGCCCCAGAGGGTATACCTCCTGCATCCATACAGTCGTCATAGGCTGCTCTCCTTTTTCGGCATCCGCGGAAAACCGCGATAGTGAGCTTCGTTGCCGTAGGCTTGGCAGCTGGCATAGCGTTTATCGCAACCGGGCCACACGGTAAAGCCGTCGCCGGCAGTCGGTATATGCAGTAAGGGATACGACAACACCAGCGCACCGCTGGTGTAATGGCGCACGGAGCGAACTGCCCCGGCGTTGCCGCCCCCAGTAAAATGCAGCTTGCCGACATCGAAAAAATCATCCGCTTGCGCTAAATCGCATTGCACCACCCGCCGGGTCGATCCGGCCGTGACGCTACCCGCCACGGCGTGTGCGTCCCTGTTCAGGCCGCAACCGGTGTTGTACACCGACCAAATACAACCGGGGCTGTACTGATTGTGCGGCATGTTGATGTTGAGCAACACCGTCGGCGCACTCAAGGTCAGTTTGATGTGCGTCACGTCCGCGCCCGCATCGGTCACCATGCCTTTAAACAGGTGCGTCACCCGGTTTTGACGCGCGCGCTCGATGGTGAGCCAGGCACCGTCAAAGCCGCCGTTTAACACAAAGCGGGGGAAACTGACGCCGTCGAACGGTTCGTCCTGGCCGGGGTAAAGGCTCAGTTCGACCTGGTCGACTTCCGTGCCGATGCTGGTTTTAATCGGCCCGCGCTCTACATTGAATGCGCCGGACACATACGTTTGGCCACGATAATCGATATCGACATCCAGACTCGTGTAGTAAAACGTGACGCCGCCCCGCAATTCGACCGTGTACAGTTCCGCGACCAACTCGGCAGTAAACCAGGTAATCCCCGGTAATGCCGTCTTCATACCACCGCCCTCACGGAACCGATAAACTCGATATCCTGGCACTCGTAAAGACCGCCCGCGATGCGCACGACATCGTAACCGTCGGCCAGCAAGCGCACGCGGTAGAAATAATCCCCTGTCCAGGTCACTACCGCACCGCTGCCGGGAGCCGTGTTAAAGACAACCCTGCCGCCATCAACGATGGCATGCCCGGCAGGATCCTGTAACACCTCATCCACATAGACATCAAGCCAACGGCTATCCGGGTTGTGCACCGGCTCGACAAACCCGCCAAAGGCACGCCGTAGCTGAAACGCTGTTGTCGTGCCGTCGCCCGTACCCAGGCTTTGCTGGTCAACGTGATGATCGGTCGGGTCACGGTACAAAAACGCCGATGCCTGGCCGCCGATGTGTAGCATAAAGCCCATGAGCGCTTGCAAATCGGTATCTTCCCTATCTTCGATTAACGCATTGAGCGAAATTTTAAACGTATATTTCGGATAAACCTGGAAGCGCAAGCGGCTTTCGCGGCCGCTTAAGGGATTGACAAACACCTCGCTTTTAATCTCCGGCCGCTTGCTTTGGGCAATGTCCAGGCCAGGCAGATCGGGAAACACCAATAAAGTCATGCTTAGCCCTGATTAAACCGACGCGCTTCGCGCTTTAACTCTTTCACCATCACGCCCGAATGCTCGCGGAATAAGTCCTTGGCGGAAATCGTAGTCACCCGCAACTCGTCGCGGATGCGGCGTTGTTGCGGGGCTGTAGGTTGCGCCAGCTGGACGTTAAGCAGGGTTTGCATAGACTCGTTGAGCCGGGCGTCCCGCTGCCCTGCCTTCGCCGCGATGGTTTGCGCGTGTTGGGCGGAGCTGCGTTCAAAGTTGATCAGTTCGGCCGGCAGCGCTAAGTGCCGGGGCAAGGCACCGGAGGCGAACAGTGCAGGCAGGTCGTTGCTAATAAAGTCGTTTAAATGGGGGCTAAGGGTTCCGGTTCCGGCGCTACGTTCGGTCAGGCTAGTCCGGCTGTTGTCGGTGTGGTCATGCCGGGATAATGAACGGTTAAACTGTCCGTCCACCGTGTTGCTTAGCGACTCGGTCAGTGATCTGGCGCCACCGGCAAAACGCTCGATCAGGCGCTTACGGCTGTCGTCGATATCGCTTCGCGATGCGCTTGCGTTAACGGCTTCGGGTTCGCCAAACACATGCGCTTTGACGATATTGGTTACCTTGCGAAAATTGTCGGCGACACCGGCGGGGAGCACCGATTCTTTCTCATGGAGGATATAAGGGCTGCCGTCTTTGTCGACTTGCCACTCGCCGCCTTTGGCCGAACCTGCCGCCACCGACCAGCCGGCGACCACTGCGAATGTCGCGGCGGCGGCAACCGGCGCCAAAATCCAGCCGACAAACGGGATGGCCGACAAACTGGAGTACACGCCCGCTGCAGCATCATAAGCTTTGGACATAATTGATGCTGCAGCAGTCGATGCGGTGACCGCCTTTTTCGTACCCTCAGCAGTAACTGCGGATGCCGTGCGAATCGCATCGCCAGCCAATTGGGCTCCGGATTGTGCCGTCTCGCTGGCCGCCTTGCTTCCTACTTTAGTGGCCTCTTTCGCGCCGAAGCCCAACGTTTCCCAGACCCACTCCGCCGCCAGCACAATTTTCTTTTTGGCCGACAACACCGTTTCGAAGGCATTAGTAGCCAATGAAAGCACCCGTTTCCTGGCTTCTTTTAAGCCGAAGCCCACGGTTTCCCAAGCCCATTCCGCCGCCCAAACGACTTTCTTTTTGGC
>SCST01000409.1 GCA_004299465.1 Methylovulum sp.
CAGCTTTTTTTCCAGTTGTAAAACTTCTTCCGAGGGAATTTGCCGAATCACTTCGCCGGTTTTTTCGTCCTTGATTTCAATTACCATTTTCCCCGTGCTTTCATTCATCGAAAACTGCATCGTCCGCTTAGACATTTGAAAAAAATTGTTGATGTTTTTTAATGCGTTATCAACCTGTTCTTTTGTCTTTCCCTGCTGTCCATTCGACATATTAGTGTCTTCGCCCGATGTCTTGGACACCTTGTCCACCATTCCCGGAACCGGTGCCAGGGCAACATTATCCTGCCCTATGCTGCGTTCCTCAGGCCCGGATTTCTCCGTATTAGCTGTGCGTTTTGGGATTGCCACGACATTGGCAACACTATTAACTGAAATATCCACGACCCACCACCTCTTGCTTGATCAAAAGACAAAAGCAGCGGGCGAAATGCAACCGCTGCTCAAGCTGCGTAGCGACTCTGCAACCATCGCTACGCCAATGTTACATGAAGGTCAGCCTTTATCTCAATAGTGATAAAACGCCCTGGCTGGCCGTGTTCGCTTGCGCCAGCATAGCTGTACCTGCCTGCTGCAAAATTTGCGAACGACTCAACTCCGCAGATTCAGCTGCAAAATCAGCATCTTGTATACGGCTACGTGCAGATGTCAGGTTTTCTGACGTTGTTTGCAGGGACGAAATTGTTGAGGTAAATCGGTTCTGCACCGCACCTAAAGTTCCACGGCTACTGTTAACCGACGCAAGTGCGTTATCAATGGCCGTCAACGCAGCAGTAGCGCCTTCGGCAGTGGTCAGGTCGATGGTATTCAGCGCCTGCCCGCTTTTGCCTGCACCGTAAGTTCCCACTTCAAGACCCAATGTCGTTGTTACATCAGTACCTGTAGTGCCGCTTTCAATCTTGAATGATGTAGCAGAGCTTAAGGTTACTGAACCTGTATATGTGCCATCCGCTACCAAGCCATTATCCGAACCGTCGCCGGCAAAACCGCCGGTGGCGGCGTCAACTACAATATTTCGTCCGTCGGCGGCTTGCAGCTTGATGCCCTTAGTATTATCGTTGGTGTCTACCGCCAACACTCCAGTCTGTCCGGAAATTGCATTAATTGCCTGCACAACGGCAGCACGGTCAGCAGCAAAATCTGTACCTGAAGTGGTAATTGAGCCGGTATTTACTCCATTAATATTGATAACACCCGTTGCACCAGCCGTTGCCACAGTACCATCTGTCGTGTTTGTATTGACTTTAGCCGTTACGCTGGTTTGTGCTGAAATCGAATTGATCGCGGCAGCTTTGGAAATGGCGCTATTATCTTTAAGAGCGGATGAAGCTTTGTCATCGCTCGCCAGTGTGGCGCCCACCAAGACACCATTGATCTTGAAATCACCTGCGGCAAAAGCAGTATTAGTAGCCAGTTCAGTGGTTGACGTATAAGCCACTTGCGGCGAATAAGTACCTGCCTGCAGACCTGTATTACCAATAGAGCCGGTACTCTCATCAATGTTGATGTCCTTGGATGAAGATAATGTGTAAGTTCCGAAATAGGTCTGATAGCCGGCATCCGCTTTATCAGTCGGCGTGGTCAGGTCGGTGCCGTTGAAGGCCAAACCGGTGGAAGCCGCCGTCATTGCCGTTGTAGAAGCTGAGTTATCGAAACCGATGGTAATATTGCGTCCATCCACCGCGGTCAACTTGACGCCGGCAGCATCAGTCCCGGTATCGACAGCCGTAACGCCCGTTTGATCGGACACCGAATTAATAGCCGTAATCACCGATTGCCGGGTAGCGGAAGTATCCGTAGTCGTGAACACAGCAGAGGTTGACACCCCATTGATGACGATAACGCCGTCAGTTGCAGCGCCGGTCATCGCGCGGCCTTCGACTTCGGTAGCGTTCACTGTAGCCGTCACCCCGGTTTGGGCAGACGACTCATTGAAAGCTGCGGTTTTGGCGATCGCACTGGCAGAGTTAAAAGAAAAGGATTTGTTATCGGCAGTCGCTACGGAGGCGCCTATGGTCACACCGTTGATACTGACATCACCCGCCACCATTGACGGTGGTGTCGTTGAATCACCGGCAATTGACGCACTGGCTCTACCGGTAATTGACGAAGCATCACCCGTACCCAGCGTATCTGTTTTAGAACTGGTCATACCGATAGCGATGGTTTGCCCAGCATTGGCACCGATCTGGAAGCTCTGGTTCTTAAAAGTACCATCCAGTAATTTCGTGCCATTAAACTCAGTTTGGCCGGCGACACGGTCAATTTCTTGTAATAACTGGTCGGCTTCCTGTTGGATCGCCGCTCTATCGCCCGTTGTATTCGTAGCATTAGCCGACTGTACTGATAATTCACGCAAACGTTGCAGACTATTGGTAATTTCACCTAATGCGCCTTCGGCTGTCTGCGCTAATGAAATACCATCATTAGCATTCCGCGTAGCCTGATTCAGGCCTTTGATTTGTGAGGTCATCCGATCAGCGATGGACAAACCCGCCGCATCGTCTTTCGCGCTATTAATACGCAAACCGGACGACAACCGTTGCATAGCCGTTTGCTGAGTCATTTGTGATTTACCCAAATTCCGCTGTGCATTCAGTGAACTTATATTGGTATTAACTATTGAAGTCATGATATTTCTCCTAGCTTATGGTGTGGTTATATAAGTAATCGGGGGAGTACTTGGCATCCTGATCAACTCTCACAGGCTTTATCGGCGTAGGGGAAAAAACCTTTAATTTTTTTATGCGTCTTTATTGATTTCTGGATTATTAGGTGACATTGAAATATTTGCCCGGCGAGGATCGACTGATAACACTAAGCGTATGCCCGACATTCCGCCCCCGTTACCCGGAACGGTATATTTTTTATGAGAAAGCCGAGCAACCGCGTACCTTCTTCGGATCTTCCTATGCCATCCTCTCTGGATTTACGCTGCGCACAGAGGCTTTTACTGCGCCATGCAATCCAAAACCGATTGCCTGCATATCTCCCCGCCTTGTCCCTGGTTTTGGCTTTGCCAGGCCCGATAGGCGCTGTCAAACGATTCAGGATAGACGGCGCCTTTGGTCAGCGGCTTCAAGACGCTCGCCGCCAGGGCCGTCTCGGTAATCGCTATATGCTGGGCCAAATGCTGTATTTTCCAGGCCGGGTCGCGTACACCGCGGCCAATCACTTCAATATGGTAAACGCCGGTGGTTTTTGCTTCGTCCAGGTTATGAATAACGATCCACCTGTTTTGTTTTTTCGTCCCCAAAACAGACCAGATACCCGGTTTATGCTGCTGTATATCAATGCCGGCGCTTAACGCAGGCGATACGATCAACGATGAAAACAGCACAACGGCTGTTCCTATCCTGCGATATTGAGATAACATTATATTCACCCGCTTTCAACCTGTTTAATTATGGAGTTCTTCATGCGTTATTTAACTGTTTTTTTGTTGATTTTTATGTCGCTGCTAAACCGGCCTGCGATCGGCGCAACCTCAGCCTCTATTGTAGAGCTGCAAACCAATGTCGGCACTATAACCTTCAAACTCGATGACACGAAGGCTCCGATCAGTGCAGGTAATTTCCTCGCTTATGTCAAAAGCGGATTTTACAAGAATACGCTGATACACCGCGCCATTAAAGGCTTTGTCGTACAGGGCGGCGGCTACA
>SCST01000897.1 GCA_004299465.1 Methylovulum sp.
CTGCGCCTGTCGGTCACCGACAGGTGCAACCTGCGCTGTCAGTACTGTATGCCCGAGGAAGAATACGTCTGGCTTCCGCGTAAGGATATCCTGACGTTGGAGGAAGCGAGCGGCCTGGTGGATATCTTTGCAGAGCTGGGCGTCAACAAGGTTCGTCTTACGGGAGGCGAGCCGCTCGTCCGCAGAGACCTTGCATCTCTGGTCAGGATGATCGCGCGCAACCCGCGGATCAAAGACCTTGCCATCACGACAAACGGGATCCTATTGGCTGAAGCTGCGCGGGCGCTGTATGACGCCGGCTTGCACCGCGTGACCGTGAGTCTGGACACCCTTCGCCCTGATCGCTTTACGGCACTGACGAGAAAAGACTCCCACGAAAAGGTGCTGAATGGGATCAAGGCTGCGGGGCAGGTCGGCTTCAAGGGATTGAAGATTGATACTGTGATTATGAGGGGGGTCAACGAAGACGAACTCATCGATCTGCTGGAGTTTGGCAAGCAGATCAGCGCCGAGGTTCGCTTCATCGAGTACATGGACGTGGGCGGGGCGACCCTATGGTCGATGGACAGGGTCTTCTCCAGGGCGGAGATGCTTGAGGTTCTCACGCGACAGTACGGCCGGATTGAGCCGGTCGCTCCACTGAGCGCTGCGCCTGCCGATCAGTTCGTCCTACCGGATGGCACGGTATTCGGCATCGTCGCGTCCACAACCACGCCGTTCTGCCGGACCTGCGATAGAAGTCGGCTTACCGCCGATGGGACATGGTACTTGTGCCTGTACGCTCAACAGGGGATCGACCTGCGGTCGCCGTTAAGGTCCGGGGCCTCGAAAACGGAGATCATGTCCCTCATTGTTTCCGGATGGACCAGGCGTGCAGATCGGGGCGCAGAAGAGCGGAGAGAGCGTTGGTCCAGAGACGTACTGGTCTCGGTAGAGGGGCTCAGACACGACTCCCACCTTGAAATGCATACAAGGGGAGGGTAGGCGGGGTTAGGGGCCTCCTTTCCTGTTACGGAAATTCTGCGCAAGACAGGTCCACCGCATCAGATCGTCTCCCGTTGCCTCAACTCCCACTCTGCCTTCGAGCTATCGCTGGCC
>SCST01000410.1 GCA_004299465.1 Methylovulum sp.
TCGGCTTCATACAGAATCTCGTGGGCGCTGATTTTAGCGTTGCTAATCGACAGTTTTACGTCGTTTTCGGCAGTGCTGAGCTGATAGTCCATATCGAACAAGACATCGCCCTGCAAGTTTTCATGGCGTAGCGCCGGAACGGGTATTTTTTGCAGTTTTACGCCATCTAGCTTGATATGCCCTTTTGAATAGGTGGGGCTGATGCCGAACGCGCCTATCCAGGCCAGGTGTCCGCCGGAAGCGAGGGCAAGGGATAATGTCAAGCGGGATTCTGCACCGGCCTGCGTTGTCAGCCCGTCAATATCAAGCTGTATCGGTGCTATGGTTTCCGTGATGGCTTCGCCGGAAGAGCCGTCTTCCCAGGTCAACGTCCCTGCCGATAAGGACAGTTTGGCAATCGAGACCGGGAATAATGCGGCGTTTTTCGGGACAGTCTCAGCCTTATCGCTAATTAAATCATTAACGTTAAAGCTGCCGTCTTTGTGCCTGGCGATATGGACGTAGGGATTCTCCAGCGACATGTGGTCAATTATCAGCGCGGCTTGCGTGATGGATAATAAGGGATTAATGCGAAGATAAAGCGTATCGAACGATGCGAAGCGTTGCTCATCTTTTTCATTAATGCCGAAACCCTGTAATTTAAGCGCCGGCGGGAACACGCTGAGCTTGATGTCGGTAATGGAGGAGGACCGGCCGGTCTGTTGCCGGATTATTTCCGGTAACTTGGATTTTAACAGCGCCGGCAGTCCGTAAACGCTTAGCGCAATAACAGCTGTCAGGAGGCCGCTTGAGATGATTAAAGCTTTTGCAAGAATGGATATCGCATGTCGAATGTTCATAAAACCCTGGCTTTTATCTCATCGGCTCGTGTGGAGTCATTATAAACAGAAAAGGCGGCTTTAAAGGCCGCCTTTTTTATCGGGTCAGCCTGCCGCAGGCTTATAAATCGAGATACCCGGTTTCTTCATGCAGCACGGTATCAAGCCCCTGTACTTCTTCATCGGCGGTAACGCGCAGGCCCAGCCATTTATCCAAACCTTTCAGGATCAGGTAGCTGAACACCGCACTCCAGGCTATCGTGACAATGATCGCCAACGCCTGGATGCTGACTTGATGGAAGATTGAAACGCCTTCCGCCAAGCCCATGCCGCCGAGGCCGGCGGAAGCAAAAACGCCGGTTAATAATGAGCCGGTTACGCCGCCCACGCCGTGTACGGGAAATACGTCCAGCGAGTCGTCGATTTTTAATGTGCGTTTGACATACTGCGTGGCATAAAAACAGACGATGCCGGCGGTAACGCCGATGACCAGCGCGCCAAATGGCCCGACAAAGCCGGATGCCGGCGTAATCGTGCCCAAACCTGCAACCATGCCCGTGACGATGCCCAAAACGCTGGGTTTGCCGAAACGCTTCCATTCAATAGCCATCCATGTCAACGAGCCGGAAGCCGCGCCGATATGCGTGACCAGCATCGTCATGCCGGCATGCCCGTCCGCCGTCAACGTGCTGCCGGCATTAAAGCCGAACCAGCCTACCCATAACATGCCAGCGCCGGTGACGACCATCGTCATATTATGCGGCGGCATCGCCGTGGTCGGAAAACCTTTCCGGTTGCCCAGCACCAGCGCGGAGACCAGCGCGGCAATCCCGGCATTGACATGAATAACAATACCGCCGGCAAAATCCATTGCGCCCAGGTCGGCCAGCCAACCGCCGCCCCACATCCAGTGACAGATAGGCAGGTAAACGATAACCAGCCATAAGCCGCTGAACCACAGCATCGCCGAAAATTTCATGCGTTCGGCGAAAGCGCCGACTATCAACGCCGGCGTAATGATGGCGAAAGT
This sequence comes from Methylovulum sp., assembly GCA_004299465.1. Lineage (GTDB taxonomy): Bacteria > Pseudomonadota > Gammaproteobacteria > Methylococcales > Methylomonadaceae > Methylovulum. The sequence continues at coordinate 1,849 of SCST01000410.1, forward strand.
CATTTGAAACATGAAATACACGGTTTCAGGAATATCGCCGGTTAATGTGCCGGTATTGATATCCGGCAGGAAGACTTTCGAAGCGCTGCCGATAATTTTTTGTAGGTCGCCGCCGTCGGTGAAAATAAAACTGTAAACCCCGGCCAGCCAAAGTATCGAAACCAGGCAGGTAATGGCAAAACATTGCATTAATACGGAAAGGACATTCTTGCTCCTGACCAAGCCGGCGTAAAACAGCGACAGGCCCGGAATGGTCATAAACAAAACCAGCGCAGTCGATGTCAACACCCAGACCGTATTTGCCTGGTTGAGCTGGCCGGCGAAAGCCGGCATGGGGCTTAATAGCAAGCTTGCCAGCAGGCCGTTATTTTTCGTGAACAACATGGTTTCTTCCTTGCAACCTAAATGGCATCCTCTCCGGTTTCTCCGGTCCTGATGCGGATGACTTGTTCCAGGCTGATCACAAATATTTTGCCGTCGCCGATTTTCCCGGTATTGGCGGCTTTAACAATAGCGTTAATCGCTTTCTCCAGCACGTCATCGGCAACGGCGATTTCCAGCTTTACTTTGGGCAGAAAATCGACCACATATTCAGCGCCCCTATACAATTCGGTATGGCCTTTCTGGCGGCCAAAGCCCTTAACTTCCGTCGCCGTTACGCCTGAAACGCCTATCTCGGATAATGCTTCCCTCACATCATCCATTTTGAATGGTTTAATGATCGCGGTTATTAGTTTCATGTTATCTCCCGGTTATAAGTAGTCAGTGTGAGGCGGCAATCATAGAGAATTATTCATCAACATACAATTAAGGTCATCATTCAGTGGTCGAATGTAATGGAACGCGGATGACGCAGGTGAATAGGGTAACCACAGATAACTGAAGAAAAATATTAGGTTACCTGTGTGCCTGTGCCATCAGCGTTGAATTTTCGTAACTATTCAGCCCCTCGCTAAAGCCACAGACTGTAGGGCGCGCCGCGCGCGCCCTTTTTTCCTTTTTCACAGTTATTGTGGAGGTGAATGATAGTATGGCGAGGGCAAGAACACGAGAGGGCGGGGGCGGGTATAAAAAAAACCGCCCCCGGTTTCCCGAGGGCGGTTTCATTAACGAGCCATGTTCCAGATTGATGTCGTACCCGAGGGCATAAAGGCACGAACGGCATGTGCCCGCCCCGGCTACATATTAAACAATTTGCCCAATAAAGGGGCAACCTCAGTCACGACAATGACACCCAGCATCCAACGGTTAAGCCTCATTTCTCCATCCAAACGTTCGAAGCGAGCATCTATTTTTGCCTCTAATCGCTCAATATCTCGCTTAGTTGCAAGCTCAGCCTCGCCAGATGCATCACGAAAAGCATCAGCGACCGCCTCGGCTTGATCGATAGAAAAACCTGCCGATTCCAATTTACGTACAAATTTCAAGGTGTCAAAAGTAATTGTTGCCATGACAGTCTCCAATAAATTCAAGAGATTTACAGTCTAGCACAAACGTAAAAAACTGC
>SCST01000411.1 GCA_004299465.1 Methylovulum sp.
TGAGAGTGTAGAAACTATTTCACATACGGTGCAATCCGAGGCTGTTGAAATAGTTTCACAAGACAGCATAGACGAGCCAGTAAAAATAATTTCACAGTACGGTATTAACGACTTGGTACGCATTGCCTTTTATACGGTGAGCAAAGGCGTTAAGAAGCGCCAGGTGATCGCCCTGGATGGCTTTTACGTCAATGCCCTGATCTTAGTGGCCGGTATTGATAAAAGGGCGTGCCGGCATGGGTGCAACAGACTGTAGACGGCTGGGCAGCTTTTGACCCTGCATTGCCGATCACGAGGCAAGTCAAATATCTACTCATTAGGGAGTTGACCCATGAAATACGTCGATGAAACCGTCCTACGCGAAGCAACGCAACTGTTGTCTGAGATCGACCACAACCCGACGCACCCGGTGAACAATGCCCGGCATCCGGCGCATAGCCAATGCGTCAAGGCTTACGAGCGGCTTGAGGCGTGGTGTCTTGAGCAGCAATTGATGCTAAATAGAATAAACACGGTGTTAGGCTGCGCTGGTGAGCCGGACTATTTTGATATGACGGATAACGGCGGCAGTTGTGGCTAAGCTATCTAAGGCAGAATGGGCAGCGGCCCGTAAGCGTTGGGAGGACGATCCACGGGATGGTTTCGCATGGCTGGTAGACGACTTAAGCAATGTCGTGACTCGGTCGGCTATCGGTAAAATGGCCAAGCGTAGCGGATGGTCTAAGGGCTCAACAACAGACACTGAAAAAGTCTCTCGCCCGGTTAAAAACGTCCCGCCTCAAAAGTCACCACCGGGACGCCCTACGGATTATTGCGTAGACTTCAACGACCAGGCGAAAAAGCTTTGTATGTTAGGTCACACCAACGATGACCTTGCTTTTTTCTTTGAGGTTTCGCCGACGACTATAGACACTTGGCTACTAAAGTACCCTGAATTTCTGGGCGCGGTGAAGGCTGGGCGGATTGTTGCTGATGCGAATGTCGCCGCAAGCCTTTACGAGCGGGCCGTAGGCTATTCCTGTGTCGAGACTAAGGTGTTTTGTGTCGGCGGTGAAATAATCACCCATGATGTCATCAAGCACTATCCGCCTGAAGTCGGTGCCGCTAAGTATTGGCTGAATAATCGGCAACCGGAGCTGTGGAAAGAGAAAGTGGTGCTGGAACAGGATATGACTGTATCAATGGTGCCCACTGAGGAACTGGACGCCATCCATGAAAGGAACTTGCTCATTCAAAAAGAGAAGGCCAAGGCGATACTGGGCAGGGCGCACCGTCTGGGTATTTGCAGTTACATTGAAGGGGCTGAGCAAGCAGCGCCAGAAGAAAGTTAAAAGCGAAGGCATTTAACCGACGGACAACGCGCTTCGGTGGCGGCTAAGCTGGCGAATATGCCGCGCGGTGGAAATGGAAGTAACCAATTTAGCAAACTTGCAAATTTGCAGAATAGCGCAGTCACCCAAACCCAAGCCGCCGAGATGCTAAACGTATCGCCGCGCAATGTGGCGACAGCTAAAAAAGTACACGAAGAAGCCATACCAGAAATCACTAAAAAAATGGATAGCGGCGAATTATCCGTAGCGGCAAGGCTACGGTTTAATCGTCATTAAATCAAAAAACATAAGTCTGGTTTTATCTGATTCGTCACTGGATAACGAAAATGAAAAACCATTTTTCAAATAAAAATTGATCGCCTTTGGATTGTTATAGGCATCGACAATGATAAATCTACATCCGGTTTTATTGCCATTGGTAAACCAGTCCTTAATAAAGGACAGTAAGCCAGTTCCCACGCCGTTACCATGCGATTCGCGATCAACACCAAGCCGTCCAATTTTTACTGCGGGCAAAGTGGGGTATCGTTTACTTGGGGCAACACGTCTTGCATGTCGCTTAAAAGCAGAGCCGGTTAATAATTGCCGCTTAACCGCATCATTAGAAACAGCGAAAAAAGCAATTGTCTTTCCTGATTCAATCATTGCGTAGGTTACTGATACCAACTCGCTACACGCCAGCCTTGAGTCTTTAAAGAAAAACTCGTTAAGGTCATCGTCACCACAATCAAATGTAGTGTCACGATCATCATCAATGCCCAGACGAACTAGCACAATAACGCTCGTAGTCTTCCATGTTGTTAAAGACTCGCATTTTTTTACCCGCGTCTTTAATCCTGGCATACTCTTCCGGGCTTACCTTCTTGCCTTCGTTTTCTTTCATCCACGCTTCAAATCGGCGTGCGTCCTTGCCGGTTAGTACCGGCGTGTCTTTTATGGGAGTTGCCATGTGTCCTTTCCTTTGGTTAGTGTTGGTGTTTTGTATCGGATAGTTTAGCAGTGATTGATAGGCGCTCAAATAGCTTAAAAGGACAAATTAGGAAAACCCAGCAAAACGCCTAGTCAGGCGGCGTCATTATTTGGCCTCATAAAAAAGACGAGACTAAACAATGCCAAATTTAATGACTAGAAAACTGGGCGCAGCGCCCGGTGTACAACTCAATCCTTTACAGGACAATTCCGAAATCACCGTTGATAAGCGCGACCAATTCTTCGCCGGAATGTTGCGCTTGTCCCGTGGGCGCATCGACAAGCCGTTCTTGGTGTTGCCCAGCAACATTCAGGACAAAATAGGGCGAGGCGGCCCACTGGGGAAAGGCACCAACGATTATAAAAGCTATGTCGCCGTTGTCGAAGCCTTAAAGAATGGTGCCGCCGGTGCCGTGCTGCAACGCTTGGTGAGTTCAGATTCAAAGAATAAGTATATTGTTGCTAAGGCGGGTACCAGTATCACGCTAAGTCCGACTATTCATGATGGCATTTGCAAGTCAATTAACGTAACCAACCCAGGAACGGCGGCTTACCCCATGCCGACGGTTACCTTTGCCGGCCCAGGAACGGGCGCTGATGCTCCCGCTAACGCGAGCGTTGCGGTAAAAGTTGATAAGGACGGGGCTATCGTTGGCGTTGATGTATCAGGCGGCGTCCGATTCACAAACGACACAACCATCACTTTCGGCGGTGCAGGCGGATCAGGTGCCGTTGCCCATTTCACCGGCGTTAAAAACGGCGAATTGACTAATGCAAAAGTCGTGATTACTGCCGCCGGTACTGGCTACCCACATCCTACGGTTGCGGCCACAGTAGGTACCGGAGCAGAGTTTTACACGACGCTGTATGTAACAGGCAACAAAGCCGGAAAAATCAAAGCGATTACCGTTGCAAAGCCGGGTATTGACTACAAGCTTTGGAACTATCCCCTCACACCAACAGTAATCACCATTTCAGGCGGCACCGGAGCAAGCGCTACGGCTAAGCTGGTTGATATTGACGATGGCGTTATCACGGCCATTACAGCGCCAAACGCTTTCGGGGAATACTATCTTGACGATGCCCCGACAATTTCTATAAAAAATAAGCGTAGTGGAGATGGCACGGGCAGCGGCGCAAAGGCCGTGGCTACTGTTGTTGATGGTGATATTGACACGATCACCGTGACTAATGGTGGATCAGGCTACGTCGAGGCAAAAACCATTATCACGGCAAACGTCGCAATTAACCCTGACATTGTTATTCGTCCCGACTTACCCGATCCTGATGAGGAACCGTATTTATTCGCCATCAAAGACCTTGAGTGCTTCAACGAAGGGCTTTATATCTCATTGCACTGCGAAGAAAAACGTAACTCAAGCGGCAATAAAATTGCTAATGACCTTTTGTCGATACGCATCATTGATCCATTGAAGCCAAACCGATACCGCTATGAGTTTATCGGCAGGTTATCTGATGGCGGGCGAGATGACTTTGGCGCTTCAACATTTTTGCCCGATGTCGTGTCGCGTAAAACAGATACCACTGAGTTTTATGTCGGGCAGGATGCCACCATTTCGCCTAATTCCAGTGTGTACGGCTATGACGAAGACGACCAGGAAATGCGGTTTACCAGCGACTTGTTGAAACCCTTCATTGAAGGTTCGCTGGCTTTTGATGCGTCAACTTATGCGAATGCAAGACGCAAGCTTGTTTCAAGCACATTGGATTTTGCCTACATTTCATCGCTGGACACCGATTTAGTAGCGCCCATCAAAGAGCTGATGCAGGTTGCCTACGAAACTAACCGCAATCTGCGCTTTGATGTGCAGGGCGATACCGTCTTAGAGGCCATATCATTCAAAGACTCGCTGGCGATTGAAACGCGCCTTGAAAACCATTTGATCCATGCCTTCTGGACACCGTTGCTGGTTGAAGACCCGACCGCTGGCAATGGCTCGATGCAAATGGGTTCGGCAACGCTGAATATCGCGATGGCTTGCTTCAGGAACGCGCACAAAGACGCTAAAGGCTTCGCCCCCAAGCATTACCCGATCATGGGCAGGAACTGGGCGCTTAACAAAGTGCGTAAGAACATCAGGCAGTTGGTTAGTTTAAGCCGGGCGCAGCTCGATATGTTGTCCCGTGCCAATATTAACCCGGTCATTTATGAGGACGGCAATTACATTTTCTCGGACTGCTTGACCTGTGCGGATGTCGATGTGAGCTTGCGTAAACTGATTGCCGTCACGGATATGTCAACGTCGATAGACGACGCGGCTGTCCGGTTCTGTAATGTCATGAAAGGCTACCCGATCAACGAGGCCATCAAGCAAACCAAGGACTTTTTAAAGTCTATGTTTGAGGGCGCAGAGGCGGCGGGCTGGTTAGTGCCATCGAATGACCCGGATATGTTGGGTAAGTCGTTCAAGTATGACGTGTTCGCCAGTCCTGATCGCCCTTATGACGTGTTCATCGTGAATTATTGGGTGCGCTACCAAGGCACGGCTCGTCAAATATTCATTACGCAGACCTATACCCGATAACCACGCTTAGCCCGGCCTTAGCGCCGGGCTTTTAGGAGAAGAACCATGCAGTCAAATGAATTTTGTGACGCACTGGGTGGCATCATCAAAACATTGCTCATGGCTCAACTAGGTCGTTGCTGGTTCGGCATCTTGAGCCGCCGCCTGCTTAAACGAGGCAGTTTCACCTCAACTGAAGTTTTGAATCAGCGTATCCTTGCCTTTATTGAGTTCTTCAATGCAACTTTGGCAAAGCCGTTTCGCTGGACTTATATTGGTAAACCTTTGCTCGTATAGGTTATCCGATATATTTCAGGAGCTGGGTACTAGGTTGTCTCGCCAGCCTGAACCCGATGCCATCATTGGCATTCGGGGTCAGGCTATTAGCAGTGAATGAAGTTATGCGGAAGTAGAGATACGGTTGCTTTCGGTGGATTGATCGAAGCCGCTATAGGCATGCAACAAATCCATCATCTGCTTCATAAACTGAGCATCGCTTGTGTTCGATGCGACAGTCGATGAACTATTAGAGTTGGAGTCGGAGCTTGACGAACTTTTTGATTCTTCAAAGGCTCTCGCCTCACTTCCGCTGACCTTGCCATCGCCGTTGGTATCGGCCGCGTCGAAATTGCTGGCAATATGACTCATGACTTGCGATCTTTGGCTGTCAGTCGAACTCAGCTCTTTAGACATCGACGTCAATTGATCTTTGGTAAAGCCTTGGTCGTCCGGGATACCATTTTTTGGTGGAGGCGGCATTCCCCCCAGCATTTGCATCAGTTGCGCATCAGGGTTTGTAGTTGACGATGAATCGTTAGCGGATGAAAGTTGCTTTTCGGCATAGGCCAATGCCTCTTTAACGCTCACAGTGCCGTCGCCGTTGGTATCCGCCGGATCGCTGCTCTGGCTTGAGCTTGAGCTATCTGTTGAGCTTGTACTTTGAGGATTTTGATTGCCTTCTTGCGGCGGTGGAGGGGGAGGCATTTCGCCTTGCCCCCCCTGACTATTTTGACCTTCTTGAAGTCGCATTCTTGGGAACGGCCCATCCAATTGGGAGGCAATTTTTTCCAGAGTTGCCGAAACTTCTTCCTGGGTAACCTTGCCGTTCCCGTTACTGTCTAATTTGGTGAACATCTCGTCCGCAGCGCTGGAACTGCTGGACGAACTGCCGGAGATATTGCTGAGCGCCGATGCCAAGTCGCTTTTTTCGATATAGCCCTTGCCCGAGGTATCCAGCTTGGAAAATAGATCCTCGGCCATTTTCGACGCATCGGGTCGCTGCATGTTTTTCATGCCGCCGAGCATTACGGAACTGCTGCTGTTTATGCTACTGATAGTCATGACTTTATCCTCATCTTAATTCTCATTGACGTCCGGCCGTTTGACCGTTCGATTCCGGTATTGCGATTTCTATAATCTCAACGCTATGCGGCGTGTCACGGAACCACAGAAATCCTTGAGCAATATATCGGCCGATAAGGCTTTGAAAATAGGTGGAAAAAGGTAAAGTTGAGTTAAAAAACGTAAAGTTGAGTTAAAAAATGTTAAGAAATTCAGTCGAATATTAAGTTTTTCAGTAGACGAAGGTTGACGGAACTCAGATGTGCCGAAAGGCGGCAAAAATTTCGACCTGTACGATTTAGCCGTTACGCATTCTTCTGTTTCGCTAAACCCGACGCTGATGTTAACTTTTATGTTGCGCATGACGACCCCCTTAGTAGAACAATATTGTTGATTATGCCTTTGTTTCTAATCGTACAGGTCGAATGTTTTGGGGCATAAACAAAACGGATACGATGCCCGGTGTCTTGCAAGAACTCTGCGCGGGAGGCCATATTGAGCAGGATACCGGACTTGCCTTTCTCATCCAGTGCGGTTTTTACGCCACAGAGTTCCGCCACGCATTCCACCAGCGAGGCCGATTTATGCGTATTGAGCTGGTCTGCAATAAACACCCACAAGCGTCAGGGTCGCTAGACACGGTGGCACGGATATGGGTAACAAAGTCTTCTTCTGTCCGCGTATCTCCGATAGTGGGACTGATAACTTTGCCGGTGGCCACCTCAAAGTTGGCAATCAGCGTTTGCGTCCCATGCCGGGCGTACTCGAACTCGTGCAGTTCCAGCTTACCCTTGGACATCGCCTGATCAGGGTGTATGCGCTCCAGTGCCTGGATGCCGATTTTTTCGTCAATGCTGACCACATGGGCACCGGCTTCGTGCAGTTCCTGTGCTTGATGATAAAGTTTGCATACGGTTCTGACTTCTTGCCGAAAAGTAGCTTCATCCTCCACTTCGTGGTTCAGCCAATATTTGATCCGGTGGGGTT
>SCST01000412.1 GCA_004299465.1 Methylovulum sp.
GAAAAACTTTACTGAAATCGGGATATTTGGAATCCACGAGTTTTGCTGAAAAAATGAGGTTTTTGATAAAGATCCTGATGTTGTTACTGGAGAACTCGACCTTTATGTCGGCTTCAGGATCATCAAGTAAGCGGGTGAGTTCCAATACGCCTTTTCTCGGCAAAATGATCCTGGCCTCAAAACCGGTTGCCTGGTCCAGTTGATCCTCGTAAATCGATAAGCGATGGCCGTCGGAAGCCACCAGTTTTAATTTGCTGTTGGAAATATTAAGCAGTAAACCGTTCAAGTAATAACGGACATCCTGGTTAGCCATGCAAAAAATAGTCTTATCCAAGGCTTTCTTGAATTTACCGGCATTAATAAAAAACTGGTTATCAAAACCCGATTCAGCAAATTCAGGATAATTTTCAGCAGGCAGGCAGCTTAATGAGAAACGACTGCGATTGGATAAAATTTTTACCTTATCGTCTTGCTGTTCAAATTTGATCTCAGCTCCAGTCGGCAATAAGCGGCAAATATCCAGGAACTTTCTGGCAGGCACGGTAATAGAACCCGCTGTCGTTGTCGTGATATTGATTTTTGCAATGATTTGAATTTCCAGGTCAGTGCCGGTTAAAACGAGTTGGTCGTTGTCAATCATCATTAATACATTGGCAAGAATAGGCATGGTCTGCCTTTTTTCTATCACACTGACAATTTGTTGTAGAGGCGTCAGGATTTCTTCTCTATTTATAATAAATTTCATATTCTTTATTTTATTATTATTAGTCAGGCAAAAAGCTGTGGAAAACTGTTTATTTAATTTTAATTCAATAAGTTATGCTAATTATAACATTGTTATGCCGCTGTTAATAAATTGTGTATAACTAAATATCAATAATAAAGCTACTTTTTATGCACAGAAATAGCCCCAGGTAAACAGGGCTTATGCACAGAGTTATCCACAGTTATTATCCTGATATGGATTGTGGATAAGTTAATGCACTTACGATATACGCGGCAGATTCATTGAGAAAAATTGATCGTAATAGTTTATATCAATGATGGCGTTTAAATTTTTAATGTGCGTAGACTCACACAAAGGAAGTGTGTAATCAGCAAAAAAAAAAGCGGCAGGCTATTGAAAAGGGCCTGCTATTCAATGAATTCAGATGTTTGATACTTGGGGATAGAGAGGACCCGGCACTTTGTCCCAGGCGCCAATTGAAGAGGATTAATGAATGAGGGAAAAGCCGAAGTCCAATGGTTAGCCTGGACTTCAGTTTAATCGATAGTTACAACGCTACCAACACATGCGGATGGTCGGTCAAATCCTGGTAAATGGCGTCGAGTTGCCGTTTACTGGTTGCTTCGATAGTAACCGTTACGGCCAGGTAATTACCGTCTTTGCTGGGACGGGTTTTAACGGATTGATGATCAACATCGGGGGCATGGCGGCGGATAATTTCTATGACCAAAATATCGAGTTCGATGTCGATTTTCCCCATTGCCTTAATGGGGAATTGGCAGGGAAATTCGAACAGGGTTTCTTCACTCATAACGATTGTTTATAGGCTTGAAAAAGTTGATCCATCTGTTGCCACACCGGGCCGGGCTTACCGTCGGCTACCGGCTGGCCGTCGAGCTCAACGACAGGAATGATTTCGCGGGTCGAACTGCTTACCCAGATTTCATCGGCCGATTTAAGCTGGCTTAGTAAAATAATATCTTCGCGGCAGGCGATGTGATTTTTATGTGCAATCTCGAGAATCACGTCGCGGGTAATGCCGGGTAAGATATCGTTGCCCTTAGGCGGTGTTACCAGGATGCCGTCAATTACGGCAAAGACATTGCTGGCGGCGCCTTCGGTTACATAATCATCCCTGACCAGGATGGCTTCGGCACTACCCTGGTCCAAGGCATCTTGCCGGTGCAGGATATTCGCCAGCAAGGTAATCGTTTTGGCGTTGCACAGTTTCCAACGGCTATCGTCCATAGTCACCGCCTTAATACCGGTATCTTTACCGGCAAACGGTACAATGTCTGAGCACATGGCAAACACAGTGGGCTGTACATTTTCCGGAAAGGCATGGTCTCTTTTTGGCGCTACGCCGCGCGTAATCTGCAGGTAAATATATTGATTCCGGCCGGCATCGAGCAACGGTTCAAGAAGGGAATGCCATTGTTCACTGGTATAAGGATTTGCCAAGCGTATAGCCGCCAGGCTATTTTCAAGGCGTTCCAGATGCTGCTGAAAATGAAATAAGCGCCCATAATAAGACGGGATGACTTCATAAATACCGTCACCGAACAAAAAGCCGCGGTCCAGCACCGAGATTTTTGCCTCAGCGAGCGGCAGGTATTCGCCGTTTAAATATACGATTTTATTTTCCAGCATCCGGTTTCTCCATCATCATCATTGCACCGTCATAAAGCCTGCGGATTATATTGCCTTGTTCCACGGATTTCAGCGCGATCAGGTCTTTGTTAATAAGTTGTTCGTTTTTTAATGCGACGTTGACCGAGCCGAATTTATCGCCTTCCCTGACCGGGGCGGTAATTTTTTTGCTGATATTAATTTCGGCTTTAAGATCATTGTAATGGCGGCGTGGGATGGTTACATAAAGATCTTCGGCCAAACCCAGCGGAACGGTTTTGTCGTCGCCTTTCCAGACCCTTGCTTCGCTTAGAGGCGTCTTGCCCTCGTACAAGCGGTGCGATTCGAAGAAGCGGAAACCGTAATTAAGCAAGTTCTGGTTTTCATTGGCCCTGGCATTAGCACTTTTAGCGCCCATAACAACCGAAATAAGCCGCATATTTTCCCTGAGCGCCGACGCAACCAGGCAATAACCGGCCTCGTCGGTAAATCCGGTTTTAACGCCATCGACCGATTCATCACGCGAAAGCAGTTTATTACGGTTTTGCTGGGTAATCTTATTGAATGTAAATTCCTTTTGCGAAAACCAGCGATAATAGTCAGGGAATTCCCTGATCAAAGCGGAAGTCAGAGTAGCCAAATCCCTTGCCGTCGTGTAGTGATTTTCGCCCGGCAGGCCGTCGCTGTTTTGGAAATGGCTATTCATCATACCCAATCTTACGGCATGCTGGTTCATCATATCGGCAAACGTGCCTTCATTGCCTGCGACGTGCTCCGCCAACGCAACACTGGCATCATTGCCGGATTGGATAATGACCCCTTTCAGCAGGTCTTCTACCTTGACTTGTTCATTGACTTCAACAAACATGCGTGAGCCGGATGTCGCCCATGCTTTCTGGCTGATAGTGGCTAGGTCATCCAAATGTAAATGGCCATTGCTGATCTCCCGGAAGACGACATAAACCGTCATGATCTTGGTAAGACTGGCGGGCGCGAGTTTAGCATCCGCATTATATTCCGCCAGTATTTTACCCGTGTGGTAATCCTGCAGGATATAAGCACTGGCATCAACAGTGGGGGCTGGAGGCGTTACGATTTCTGCGTCTTCTGCGTTTGCTTGAAAGACGGCGATCTGCAAACCCAAAAATAGAAACAAGGTAAAGTGTTTAAAAAATGTCATTGCGCTCTGGGTATGGTAGGAACTGAGTAGAACAAATGTTTATTGTATCATGGCTTTATAAGTTTGTTCGGCTTCAGTACGAGCCTGCGCGCATCAACAATTTAACGTAGCGCCAGAGGGGGGAGCTAAGGCTAAGCGTCGCAAAGCCCCAAACTGCGGAGAAGGCGCGCACGGCACGCCCTCTGTTGCCCGGCACAATGGCGCCATGCTCGAAAAAAGGCAGGAGACTACAATATACGGCTCAGGCCGGGTAGGATAGGAGATGTTCAGCCGGGGTGGTCATTGGCTTGAAACAAGCTTTCATTAATGACTAATGGCGTGATTTTTATAGACCCGGTGCCTGTTTTTTGGATACCGAGTTCTTTTGCAGCGGCGTAGGATAAATCCATAACACGATTGCTATGGAACGGGCCTCTGTCGTTAATCCGTACAATAACGCTACGTTTGTTTTTCAGGTTGGTGACTTCGGCATAGGATGACAAGGGTAATGTGTTATGCGCCGCAGTCATCGCATACATATCGTATCTCTCGCCGTTAGCGGTTTTTTTGCCCTGGAATTGGTGGCCGTACCACGAAGCCATGCCGTGCTTGCCGTCATTATGACGGGCCAAATGGTGCGATAGCCTTGAACGGTGCCTGGATTTGCTGACGTGCCGGCTATGGCTTTTTGCCGAGGTATGCTTGGTGCTGCTGTGTTTGTGTTTGGCCGCTTCAGCCGTTTGTATCGGGTTCGAAAAATAACTGCATAGAACAATAAGCGAGATTGCTGATATGAGTTTATTCATGGGAAAGCCCCCTTGTTATTTAAAGCCACTTTATTAAAAATAGCTTGGCTTAATTGATAAACTGCCATGGCATATAAAGGACTGTGGTTATATCGGGTCAGACAATAAAAATTGTCTAAAACCGCCCAGACCTCTTCGCCTTCTTCCTGTTTTAACGCAAGAATTTTCACTTTAGTGTCTAAAGCTAACGGCACTGATATTTTCAAGTCGAGCGATTCTAACTCAGCGAGTCTTAAATCCGGCTTAAGCTGGTCATTCAGTACCGTTCTATATTTTTCCCCTGTTGCCTGTGCAGGCAATGCAATCGCCTGCCCGGTCTGCCAATGGTGCTTGACAAAATAATTGGCGATGCTGGCGATGACATCGGCTTTGTTGTGCCAAATATCGCGCCGACCGTCATTATCGAAATCGGCGGCATACGACCTATAACTGCTGGGCATGAATTGCGGCATTCCCATTGCACCGGCATACGAGCCTGCCAGTTCCAGCGGATTAATGTGCTCATCGCGGCACAACAGCAGGTAATTTTCCAGTTCATGTTGGAAAAACGTACTGCGCTGCGGATAATCGAAGGCCAGCGTATACAGCGCGTCGATCACGCGGTGCTTGCCGGTATGTTGCCCGTAGCGCGTTTCCACGCCGATGATCGCGACAATGATTGCGGCGGGTACGCCATAGCGCCGCTCGGCATCTTCCAGGACCTTCGCATTGTCATGCCAAAATTTTACGCCGTCATTGATACGGGCTTCGGTCAGGAAAATTTTGCGGTAGCGATACCAGGGCATGGCTTCTGCCGGAGTCGTTATTTTTTTCAGGATATCGTCTTTTACAGTGAGGTATTCAAACACTTCGGCAAGCTCCGATTCATCGAAGCCGTGGCTATCAACCATTTTTTTGATAAACACCTGCACAGCTTCGGGTTGTCGGGTATGCGTCGCGCAAGCGTTCATGATTAAAGCGGCAGAGGCCAGCAGGATAGGTGCAGCAATAGTTTTCAGTTTCATTAGCGTGAGAGACGTTTTTTATGCGTGTGTATCGACATCAGGATGCCGAAACCCGCCAGTAAGGTGACGATGGATGTCCCGCCGTAACTGATCAGCGGCAATGGCACGCCAACCACAGGCAAGACGCCGATAACCATGCCTATGTTAACGAACACATAAACAAAAAAAGTAAAGGCGAGACTGCTGGCCAATAATCGGTTGTAAGTGTCTTGCGCCTGGGAGGCGATATATAGGCAGCGGGCGATGATCAGCAAATACAGGATCAGCAGCCCTACGCAACCGAACAGGCCGAATTCTTCGGCAAATACGGCGAAAATAAAATCGGTAGAACTTTCCGGCAAAAAATCCAGTTCCGACTGGGTGCTGCCCAGCCAGCCTTTTCCGTAGATGCCGCCGGAACCAATTGCAATTTTTGACTGGATAATATGATAACCGCGGCCTAATGGATCGGCTTCTGGATTCAGGAAAGTCAGCACCCGGTCGCGCTGGTAGCCGCGCATGAAATGCCATAATATCGGTGTTAATGCGGCCAGTGTGGCAATGATTGCGAAAATGAAGCGCCACGAGAGACCCGCGAAAAACAGCACGCCGGCCCCTGAGCTCGCGACCAGCAGCGCCGTTCCCAAGTCCGGCTGTATCGCGATCAACAAGGTAGGGATCAGGATCAGCACCGTCGCGATAGTCAGCTGCTTAATCTTGGGCGGCAACGCATGTTCGGCCAAAAACCACGCAATCATCATCGGTGTCGTGATTTTTATCATTTCGGACGGCTGAAACCGGAAAAACCCCAGTTCCAGCCAGCGTTGCGCGCCTTTGCCTATTTGCCCCATGATTAAAACGGCAAGCAGCAAAAAAATACCCAGGCCGAACAGCAATGCCGAATAACGCTTGAACTGGTAAGGATTGACATGGGCCAACACCGTCATCAAAAAAAATGCCAGGCCGACACGCGCGCCCTGGCGTACCAAAACATCCATATCCTGGCTGCCGGCACTGTATAAAATCAAAAAACTCAGCAACGAGGTCAGCAACAGGCCGATGAACAACGGAATGTCGATATGTAATTTCCTGAGGATAGTACCGATAATGGAAGGCGACTCGAAATGTTCCGGGCGGGTTTCAGTTTTCATGGTTGCGCTTTGGGGTGGCCCTTTAAA
>SCST01000413.1 GCA_004299465.1 Methylovulum sp.
TCGGCCTGCCGGTAACGCGTGATGTCCTTGGAGAAGATGACGATGCCGCCCACGGCGCCATCCGCGGTGCGCCAGGGCCGCACCTCCCAGCGTAGCCATTGCACGGCACCGTCCGCCCTTTCAAAACAATCCGCTTCGGCGCGCACCACCTCGCCAGCCATACCGCGACGATGCACAGCCTTCCATCGCTCGGTAATCTCAGGGAAGATTTCGTAATGGGAACAACCGATAATATCCCGGTCGCCGAGAAAGTAATCGTCCATCCAGCGGCGGCTGACGGCAAGGTAGCGCATGTCGCAATCGAACATCGCGAGCGCCGCCGGCGCATGTTCGATGAATAGCCTAAGCCGCTCTTCGCTTTCACGAAGCCGCGCTTTCGATCGCCGGTATTCTCCAATCAATCCGCCTACGCGCGCCAGCAGCTCCTCTACGGCAAAAGGCTTGTTGAGATAATCCTGTACGCCTTCCTTGAGCAGGCGCACGCGCAGGTCGTCGTCAGCCTTCGCGGTGAGCATGACAATGGGCACATCCAGCATTTCCGGTTGCCGGCGCAACGCCTGCACCATCTGGTCGCCGGAAAGCAGCGGCATCATCACATCGCTGAGGATCAGGTCGGGTTGCAGCGCCAAGGCCCGTTCCAGGCCTTGGCGTCCATCAAAAGCACAGGCGACGCGGTAGTGCGGACTCAAGGCGTCGGCAATGAAGGCATTCATATCGGCATTGTCCTCGACGACGAGCACTAACGCCGCATTTGCTCCGGGCTGGGTAGCGGACGGATAAACCGGGTTCAGCGCAGGCAGGCGTAGTTCGTTCACGACTTGGTGGTCGATGAGCGGATCGAGCCGGCTGGCCGTATCCTGGATAACTGCGCTGGCCGGTGCATGCAGCGGCAGCCGGATGACGAATAGCGCGCCGCCACCGGCGGCCTCGTCCACGCTCGCGCTGCCGCCGTGCAGTTCGGCGAATTCCTTGACGATAGCCAATCCTAAACCGGTGCCCCCGAAACGACGCTGCGCGCCGCCTTCCAGTTGGCGGAAGCGCTCAAACGCCGCTTCGCGCAAATTGGCCGGCACACCAGGCCCGTTATCCTGCACCTCGATAACGGCCTGGCTTGCCGCTGCGCGCAGCCGCACCGCAATACAACCGCCCTCGGGGGTAAATTTGAAGGCGTTGGAAAGCAGGTTGAGCAGGATGCGTTGCAGCTTCTCGCCATCCACCTCAGCCGCCAAAGGGCTGGGTGCGTCGATGCGATAGGCTATATTTTTTTCACGCGCCAGGGAGTCGAATTGCGACGCCATCGCCCGGACCAGCCCGGTAAGCTCGACGCGCGCATAGTCGACAACCATGTGGCCGGACTCCAGCTTGGCGGCGTCAAGCAGGTCGCTGACGTGGCGATATAAGAGCCAGGCATTGCGCAACATCATCTCATCTTCGCGCCGTTGTTCAGGGGACAGGCCGGTTGCGGCCAAACGCCGGGCCAAGGGGCTCATGATCAAGGTCAGCGGTGTGCGCAATTCATGGCTGACGTTGGCGAAAAACTGCGATTTAAGTTCGTCCAGTTCCAGCGTTTTTTGATAAAGCAGCGTGATCCTCTCGTTGGCGATACGGGTTTCCGCGAGCGCGGTTTCGGTGTTGCGTTGCGCGCGGCGTAAACGCGCCTGGGTATCGCTGAATAAATAGCCCATGATCACGAACAGGCCCACTGAATAGAGGTTGGCCGGATTATCCACCGCCCAGCTCAACTGCGGCGGGATAAAGAAGTACCAGACCATGCCGGCGCTCAGTACGGTGCTGGCCAGTCCGCCCCAGAGGCCTCCGAGGCGTGCGCTGAAAAATACCGTGGGGAAAAACAGGAACCAGACGAAAGGGGCGATCCAGGGCCACAACAGCCACTGTAACGCCAGGGCCAGGAAGGGTAACAGGACCGACAGGGCCAGGCGGGCGTTCATCGCGCATCCCCTGCTTGCTGCTGCATCGGAAGGATGCCGGGAAAACCCGGCTCCGATACGAGCAGGCGGGATATGACGGCGCGCGCCAACGCAATCATGTCCAGTTCAGCACGGCTCCGTTGACGCGATGCCGCCCGGAAATATTGAAGAAATAGGCCACATGCTCCCGATAGAGCGGCCGCACTTTTGGAAATATTGACCCCCTGGATAAGTCGTCAACGCTTAATTTCATTGTAGGTAGGGGGATAGAAACAACCCCCAATCTGGAGCCGTCGTAAGCATCCCCGTCGTTATTATAGGCTTACAGTTTTTACAATCTTGCAGATATAAAAAAACGGATAGCGACCATCCAGGGCATAGATTACATGATAAACTCCCAAATGAATGCACCACTGCGACACCGGAATTATCCCTTGAATTTTTAAAATAGGCCAATGTCTGTCACTCCTGCCACTGCGACTTCCGACGCTTCAACCATACCGTTCGACAGCGCCACATTCCTAAAAAACCTGACCACGCGCCCCGGCATTTATAAGATGTTCAATGCCCAGGGCGAGATTATTTATGTCGGTAAGGCTAAAAACCTTAAAAACCGCGTCGCCAGTTATTTCAAAGCGCAGACCGCATCGCCCAAGCAGCAGGTCATGATGAGCAAAGTGGCGCATATTGAAGTCACCGTTACGCATACCGAAGGCGAGGCCTTATTGCTGGAATGCCAGCAGATCAAACGCCATAAGCCCCGTTACAATATCTGCCTCCGGGACGACAAATCCTTTCCTTATATTTACTTGTCCACCGACCACGATTTTCCGCAAATCACCACGTTGCGCGGCGCGAAAAAACTGCCCGGTAAATATTTCGGCCCTTATCCCAGTGCCGGTGCCGCCAGGGAAAGCCTTAAATTACTGCAAAAGCTGTTTCCGGTCAGGCAATGCGAGGACTCCGTTTATAACCATCGCACCCGGCCTTGCCTGGAGCACCAGATAGGCCGCTGCACCGCGCCTTGCGTCGGGCTGATCGACAAAGCGGCCTACGCGCTCGATGTCGACAGCACGATACTGTTCCTGGAAGGCAAAGGCGGCGTTCTCATCGAGCAATTGATCGCGAAAATGGAGCGCGCCGCAAACACTCTCGATTATGAACAGGCCGCCACGATCAGGGACCAGATTGCCCGCTTGCGCATCGTGCTGGAAAAACAGTTTGTGCAGGGTGAAAAAGGCGATGTCGATATTATTGCCTGCGCCACCAAGCTCAACGCCGCCTGTGTCCAGGCCTTTTTTATCCGGGGCGGCCAGCATCTCGGCAATAAGGTCTTTTTCCCGAAAATCACCGATGAACACGATCCGGCGGCCATCATTGAAGCGTTTGTCGCGCAATATTACCTGGACAGGCAGGCGCCTTATGAATTAATCGTCAGCCATGAACCTGAAGACAGCGCGTTGCTAACGGAAGTGTTAAGCGCCCAGGCCAAACATGCCGTAACCATTACCGGGCGCGTCAGGGGCGAACGCTTGAAATGGTTGCAAATGGCGGTCACCAATGCCGAAAACGCATTACTCGGCAAATTATCGGAAAAATCGGGCATTTATGCCCGTTACCTCAGCCTGCAGCAGGAACTGGGCTGCATGGACATGCCCAAGCGCCTGGAATGCTTTGACATCAGCCATACCCAGGGCGAGCAAACCGTGGCGTCGTGCGTGGTCTTCGACCGCGAAGGCCCGGTAAAATCGGCCTATCGCCGCTTCAATATCACCGGCATCACCGCGGGCGATGATTACGCCGCCATCCACCAGGCCGTTTCCAGGCGTTTTAAACGCCTGCAGCAGGGCGAGCATGCCGCACCGGACATCTTGTTTATCGACGGCGGCAAGGGGCAGGTCAAAGCGGCGCAAAAGGCACTAGAGGAATTAGCGATAAACAATGTTATGATAGTGGGCGTTTCCAAAGGCCCTGACCGGAAACCCGGAATGGAAAAACTGATCCTGGCCGGCCAGGATAGGCCAATGGACATCAGCGCAGGAGCGAGCGGCCTGCTGCTAATCCAGCATATCCGCGATGAAGCGCACCGCTTTGCGATAACAGGGCACCGGCAGCGCCGCGGCAAGGCAAAGAAACAATCGATTTTAGAGGGCATTCCCGGACTGGGTGCTAAACGGCGACAACAATTATTAAAGCAGTTTGGCGGTTTGCAAGGCATTGCACAAGCGGGAGTAGACGCACTTTGCAGTATAGACGGCATAAGCCGGTGTGTGGCACAACGAATTTACGAGCACTTTCATCATCAAGATGGCAATTGAATTTAACTTACCTACCAATATCACGCTGTTAAGGATCGCGTTAATTCCGCTATTAACCGTGGTTTTCTACCTGCCCTGGGAGCAGTCCAACGTTGCCTGTACGCTGATCTTTATAATCGCCGGCCTTACCGATTGGCTGGACGGCTACCTGGCCAGGAAAATGCAGATGGAAACGCCTTTCGGCGCATTTTTAGACCCCGTCGCCGATAAGTTAATGGTCGCGATGGTATTGGTGCTCATCGTTCAGCAACAAGCATCCCCGTCTATTGCCATTCCCGCCGCCATCATTATCGGCCGGGAAATCACGATTGCCTCGCTCCGGGAATGGATGGCGGAAATCGGCCAGCGCGCCACCGTTAAAGTATCCCAGCTCGCCAAATGGAAAACCGGCATACAAATGCTCTCTATCGGGCTGTTGCTATACCGTGACGACTTACTCGGCGTACCCGTAAACACTATCGGTTATTGGCTCTTATATATAGCCGCGATATTAACGCTCTGGTCTATGCCGCCCTCAGGTAGGCCGCCATAG
>SCST01000047.1 GCA_004299465.1 Methylovulum sp.
CTTACCCGCCACTTCAGGGCTCAACCAAGCCTGAATCCATTCTACAAACAAACGCTGGAACTGCGTCGTGTCAATGGCGCGGAAAAATCGTCGCAAGGTGTCGTCGCTCGGAATACCGGACTCATACGGAAAATACTGACGTAAAAACATCAACTTAGCCTTATCAAACAGCTCTATGTCATCCCAGCTTTCGGCCCCGCAGATCACTGCGCATTTATGCCCTGCGGGTACAACGTCAGTAGTAGTATTTCCGGCATCGGATGCAACTTTTTTCGTTCAATCCGGGGATCGCCGAGTTGCCCAAAAATATCTAAAAAATTCATTTCTTCCTCGTCCTTGATCATTGCTTATGCCACTATTATCCTAAATCCTGTTGGTTTGGTTGCTAGTTTTAATGAGGTAGCCCTGGGAGAATCCAGGCGCCGCATTGACATTGTATCGGTGTACCTAATCGTCCAGAGCTGGAATGTTCTCTGCCCACTTTGGGCAAAAACAGCGGCCTGCACGCATCATTGGATATCCTCCTCGGACAGACGATAACCCACACCAGCCTCGGTCAGTAAATAGCGGGGGCGAGCCGGATCAGCCTCAATCTTGTGGCGTAGTTGTCCCATGTAAATTCTCAAGTAGTGACTATGCTCGATATAGGAAGCGCCCCAAACCTTTTCGAGCAATTGCCGGTGCGTGACAACGAATCCGGCGTTGCGTACCAGAACGCACAGTAAGCGGAATTCGATGGGCGTCAGGTGTATTTCCTGCTCATTGACGAAAACCCGGCGCTTGGTCAGTTCTATTTTCAGCTCGCCGACCTGGAAAAACTCCTGCGCACCGCCAGGTAGTTTGGCAATCCGCCTGAGCAAGGCTTTGATGCGGGATAGAAGTTCGGCCGTGCTGAACGGCTTGGTCAGGTAATCGTCGGCGCCATTGTCCAACGCCAGCGTAATGTCGCTTTCCTGATTACGGGCCGACAGTACGATGATAGGTAACTCCGACCATAGCCGCAGGCGGCGGATGACGTCCTGTCCATCGATATCCGGCAGTCCCAGGTCGAGAATCAGCAGGCTGGGTTTTCGGTTACGGGCGGCGATCAATCCCTCTCGCCCGGTTGCGACGGCGAGCGCCTGATACTCCTGACTTTCCAGCGTAGTGCTCAGCAGCAGCCGAAACTGCGGATCGTCTTCGATAAGCAGGAGCAAGGGGCCAGTCGTTTTCATGGTGTCAGTCCTTTTTCTTCCGGGGCTATGGTGGGAGGGCATTCGAGAAGCGGCAGGTGCAGTTGGAATACCGCCCCGCCGCCGCTACGCTTGCTGGCCTGGATGTCACCGCCATGGGCTTCGACGATGGCGCGGCAAATGGACAAGCCCAAACCGACCCCGCTTTGCGCACTTTCCGCGTGAATGCGAAAAAACTTATCGAAGATCTTGTGCTGCAAGTCCTCGGGGATGCCCGGCCCGCTATCCGCGACGGCAATCGACAGGCCTAGCGGTGTGGTTTCGACCGAAATGTCGATGGGCAGTCCCGAGGGGGAGTATTTGTCGGCGTTGTCCAACAGGTTTACCAAGACCTGTTGCAACAGTACGGCATCGACATGAATCAACGCCTGGTTATCCGCCATAGTTACATTGACAGGCCTGGTTTTAAGCTTCTTGTCGAGGCGGCGTAAAGCGCTGCCGACGATCTCCTCGGGCGCGTACCACTGCCGGTTGAGCTTCACTTCGCCCGCTTCCAGGCGCGCCATTTCCAGGATTTTGGTGGTCAGATCCGACATGCGCTGGGCTTCCTCGCTGATCGCGCTCACCAGCTTTTTCCTGCTGTTTTCATTCAGGCGTTCGTTCGTTTCCAAGGTGCCGGCTGCACCGACGATAGTGGCCAGCGGAGTTCTAAGGTCGTGTGAAATACTGCTGAGCAATGAGTTGCGCAGGGTTTCCGCCTGCATTTTCAAGGTTGCTTCCTTGGCTTGTTCGGCCAGCTTAGCTCTTTCCAGGGTATGGACGATTTGATTGACGAAGGTGTCCAGCAGCTGGCGTTGTTCCGGCAGGAAGATACGCCGCAAATTGACGGGTTCTAGCACCAGCACGCCGATAGTTCCGGTTGAGCCGTTGAGCGGCACATAGACGGCTGCTTCGCTAGGCAAGGTTTCGGTACTGTTGCCCGCCATCTGCCCGTGGTTGAATACCCAGCGGGCCACGCCCAAATCGGCGGCCCGCAAAGAAATGTCTATCGGCGGTTCGTCGGGATAACATAACTTGCCGTTACGGTCGGGGAAAAGCAGCGTATTGCGACCGCCGAATTCGGCATGGAGTTGGCGTACGCCGATTTCGATAATTTCTGTCTCCAGGCGTGCTTCGGCCAACTCCTTGCTCAAGCGGTATAAAGCCGATGCCCGCCGCTCCCTATGCTCGGCGACGCGCGCCTGGTGGCGGACGTTTTCCGCCAGATTGCTGGTTACGACGCCGACTACCAGCATGACCGCCAAGCCGACCAGGTTTTCCGGGTCGGCGATGGCGAATGAAAAAATCGGCGGTGCGAAGAAAAACGCGAACGCGGCGGCGCTGGTCAACGAGGCCAGTATCGAAGGGCTAAGGCCGAAGCGGAGAGCGACGAAAAACACGCCCAATAGATAGACCAGCAGTAACTATTCACCGTAATTTAAAGAGAAAATCGACAGGTTTTTTCAAAGTATAAAATCAGGTAAAACGCCGTCGAACAAAAGCGTCAGCGCCTGAGTTGCGGAAACATCATTTTTCCTG
>SCST01000414.1 GCA_004299465.1 Methylovulum sp.
CGCTCTTCCGATCTGCAACCGGCTCAATACCGTAAGCAGCGATCTGGACATCAATAACCTGAAACTGATGCATCGGTTGTTGGAAGAGGAGACCGACGAATTGAAAAACATCGTCGTACTGGCTTCCAGGTATCGCAGTAAAAAAGCCGCTATCGCAAAATTAAAAGACCTGATTGAAAAAAACCGGCTGACAGTTGAGCAATTGGAGGCCAAGGTTCAGCAATTGGATGCCGATAGCGGAGGGCGCTACCAGGAGCAGGAAGACAATGAAGCGGCTTTGGACGTATCTCGCCGGGAAGAGCAAGCACTGGCGGCGAAGGTCATGAAGCAATTGACAGTGCTGGGCGAAAAAATGCCGGGCAAAGGCAAGGAAGACGCGTTTTTTGACAGGCTTAATGCGCGGCGCCAGGATTATCACGGCTATGTTTTCCGGCGTAAAAATCTAATCGGGGAATTGTCTGTATTGGAAGCCAAACAGCAGGCTTGCCAGGCAGAGATCAGCCGGTATGACGGACGGCTTGATGCCGATATTGGCCGATTACAAGCGGAAGAAGTCGTAGGCCTGCATCTGGCGCTGATTGAAAAACAGAAATTAATCGTCGATAGCGAACAATCGCTGGCGCAGCATGAAGCCGGGTTGGCGCAGTTACGCCAGGCATTAGGGCAGAAAATTCAATTTACGCAGTTTACCGACCTGGATAAATTGAAGACCGCATTGAAACTGCTGGGACATAGGCCGGAAATTGAGCGGCATAAAGAAGCGCTGGTGCGGGACATGGCGTTAATAAGAACTGAACTCGAAAAATACAGTGTTTTACTGGAAGCTGAATTGATACATCTGCAAGGCATCATCAGTACAGAAGATATTGGGCTGCAGTTAAAGGCGGTTGCCGAGAAAATGGAGTTGGCAAAACTGGAATACCAGCGCCTGGAAAGACTGTTGCAGGAACAGCAACACACACAACAACATTATGATGCGGTGTTAGCGTCTATGCAGCATCAGCAAGAGCGTGCCGAGCCTTATATTGCTGAATTGGCTATGGCCACAGCAGGGAACGGCATGGATTTTCGGCGCCGGGTCCAGGCCCGGCTTGCCGGCCGGTTATTGTCGCAGACCAATGCTATCCTGGAAAAAATCAGCGGCCGTTATTACTTACGGCAAACGCCGAGTGAACAAGGATTGGCGCTGGAGGTTGAAGATACCTATCAAGGCAATGTGCGCCGATTGCCCAAGACCTTATCCGGCGGCGAGAGTTTTGTCGTTAGCTTGGCGTTGGCGTTGGGGTTATCGGAATTGGCGAATAACGGCAAGTCGGT
Source organism: Methylovulum sp. (assembly GCA_004299465.1). Classification (GTDB taxonomy): domain Bacteria; phylum Pseudomonadota; class Gammaproteobacteria; order Methylococcales; family Methylomonadaceae; genus Methylovulum. Next base: position 1,318 of record SCST01000414.1, read on the forward strand.
CGATTCGTTATTTCTTGATGAAGGCTTCGGCAATCTCGATGCTGACTCGCTTTACACCGTTATCAGTACGCTGGAAAGCCTGCAAACTCACGGAAAAACCGTGGGTGTTATATCTCATGTCGATGCGGTGCAAAAACGCATTAAGGCGCAATTGCAAGTGGTTAAAAAACCGAATGGTTTGGGCGAGTTGAGGAAAGTGTCTTGATAACGATGTTTTTTGCGGCGTTAGACTCTAGCAAATAGCGTTTGTCCTTTTAGCTGACGGGTATTGGAATCGATTTTGACGTGGTAGGGCGAGATGATGCTTCTCGTGC
>SCST01000415.1 GCA_004299465.1 Methylovulum sp.
TCGATATTGAGCGCGAAACCGAATTGGGCGGTGCGATTCATTCCAAGGGCGTGCTGATATTGTCGAGCTTCATCGCCGCCCGCTATGCCCGCAACAGCTTGTTCTCGCTGGCCGCGAGCCTGGTGTTCGAGCAATCCTACGGTCATGTCGAAGGTGATAGCGCCTCGCTGGCTGAATTGTGCGCGATTCTGTCGTCGCTGGCAGAAGTGCCGCTACGCCAGGATCTCGCGATTACCGGCTCCATCAACCAGCTCGGTCAAGTGCAGCCCATCGGCGGCGTCAACGAAAAAATCGAAGGCTTCTTCGATATTTGCGCCGCCAGGGGCCTGACCGGCGCTCAGGGCGTCGTTATCCCGGCCAGCAATGTTCCGCACCTGATGTTGCGCTGGGACGTCGTGCATGCGGCGCAATCCGGGCAATTCCATATATTCGCGGTGAGCAGTGTCGATGAAGCGCTTGAGTTGTTGAGCGATATTGATGTCGGTATCGCCGACGGGCAAGGCCAGTATCCGGCGGCATCGTTTAACGGCAAGATCGACGCCCAATTGCGGCAATTTACGACCTTGAAAAGAAATGCGGTGTTAAAGAAGCCGGCTGAATAGGCCTTCTTTCACTGGCAGCAGGGGGCGAATTGACGTGGCCTTTGTTATCGATGCAAGGTATTTCAATCGGGCGAATCAATGACTCCCGTAAGCAGCAGGGATACTGTTCATTAAACAGACAATATTAATCTTTAGCCCTATAATCACTTTGCCATTGAATGGTATTGAACTGAATGGGTGATGTTGCGCGAGTGAAAATCTGCCGAAACAGCCGTGTTATTGTTCTTCCTGCTGTTTTATCCGTCTGCGCAACACCGGCTACTAATAACGAAACTGGGGGATAGTATGGATCAAATGAGTGAAGAAGACCGTAAACGTATTCTCGAAAGCCCGCCTGTCGGCACGTTTGTGCTGATGTCGGCTGTGATCGGCTGTATGGTCGTCGCATGGCTGTTTCTCTATTACGGCGTATTTTTACCAAGAGGCTAGGATTTGATTATGCAAACTAAGCCATTAATACAAAAATGCGGGCATGTCCTGCGGGATTGTTGCGCCCAATTTAACGCGGTTCATATCGACAACCTGGAACGAAAATGGATAGCCATCTCGATGATGGTTATTGCGCTGTTGGTTGGCATTATCACGATAGACGCCTTCTTTCATGGCGTTAACCCGCCCGGCAAGGTTGAAACCATCGATTCCGCGAGCCTGCATCTCGGCAAGGAATTTGCCGAGGACAACCTGGGTGTAGACGTCAATGATAAAGGCGAAATCATCATCCGCATGGTCGCCGGACGCTATTCTTTTTTCCCGAAACATATCGATGTTCCCGCCGAGACCCCATTAACTTTCCGCTGGGTCAGCATGGATGTTTTGCACGGCGTACATATCCCGATGACGAATATGAGCACGATGATCGTGCCTGGGTATGTCGCCGAAATTACGACCACCTTCCCGAAGCCGGGTGAATACCCTTTGCTGTGCAATGAATATTGCGGCTTGGGCCATAACCACATGTGGAGCAATATTTCCGTCATCGCCAAAGAAGACTGGCAAGCACCGGTAAAATCGCCAGCCAAAGGAGAGCAACAATGAACGATCATGCAACAAGAAAATTGGCGTTAAGCCATTTGTGGGTGGCATTTGCCGCCTTTATCCTGGCCTGTTTCATGGGCGAATACCAGGTGTTGGAGCGTAGCGGCTTTATTCCCGCGCTGGATTCGGCCCCTGTTTACTTTGCTTCGGTCAGTACGCATGGCGTATTGATGGCGTTTGTCTTGACGACTTTTTTTATCATGGGTTTTGGCTACGTCATTGCGGCAAGCAGCCTGAAGCAGCCGATATGGAATATGCGGCTGGCCTGGGGCGGATTCGGGCTGGCTTTGTTCGGTGTCGTGCTGGCCGCGGTGCCGCTGTTGACCGGAAACGCCTCGGTGCTGTATACGTTTTATCCGCCGATTGTCGCCCATGCTGCTTTTTATATCGGCGCAACCTTGCTGGTCGTGGGGTCGTGGGTTTGGTGCGTGATCATGCTGGTGATGTTTAGCCAATGGAAACAAAACAATCCCGGCTTGCCGGTGCCGCTGGCGATGTTTGCGACGGCGGCCAATGCGTTGCTATGGCTTTGGACCAGCGCGGGCGTGGCGCTGGAAGTGCTGTTCCAATTGATCCCGTTGTCGTTGGGTTGGATCGACACGATCGATCCGGGGCTTGCGAGGACCTTGTTCGCCTGGACCTTGCACCCGATTGTTTATTTCTGGCTGATCCCCGCCTATACCGCGTTTTATGTGTTTGTGCCGAAACAGGCGGGCGGCTTCCTGTTCAGCGACGAAGTGGCCAGGGCTGCGCTTATCGTGCTGGTGGTCTTCGCGTTACCGATAGGTTTTCATCATCTTTACATGGATCCAGAGCAGGCGGCAGGCTGGAAGTTATTGCATGGCATAGGCACGTTTGTCGTGGCAATCCCCACGCTGGTCACCGGTTTTACCGTCATTGCCTCGCTGGAAATCGCCGGACGCTTGCGTGGCGGGCAAGGGCTGTTTGGCTGGATCATCACGTTGCCGTGGACGAACACGATGGTGCTGGCTGTCATCCTGGCCTTGCTGATGCTGATATTCGGAGGTTTCGGTGGTATCGTCAACGCCAGTTATGCGATGAATGCGATGGTTCACAACACGGCCTGGGTGCCGGGACATTTCCACCTGATTTTTGGCGGTACGACGATTATCATATATTTTGCCGTGGCTTATTATTTATGGCCCATGCTGACCGGGAAACCGCTGTTTTCGAATGCGATGGCGTTGACGCAGTTATGGACCTGGTTTATCGGCATGGTTATTTTAACGACACCGTGGCATATCCTAGGATTGTTAGGCCAGCCACGCCGCATCTCCAGCGTGGTTTACAACAACTTGCTGACGCTGGCATGGGAGCCTTACGAACTGGCGATGATCTTCGGCGGTTTCGTCCTGCTGGGATCGGCCTGCCTGTTTATTGTCATCCTGGTCAAGACCCAGTTGCAGCCGTCTGCCGACGCATTCGAGCCAGTCATTGAATATGCTGAACCGATTCGTCCGGTAATGGCACTTCCCGAATACCTGAATGACTTTAAACTCTGGAATAAAGTGATCGCCGTACTCATGGCAATCAGTTTCGGTGTGCCTATCTTACAGTTCTTTTTTATCGAAACTTTTGGTTCAAGCGCATGGGGATATTAATCATGAAACCAATATTATTAGTTATCGCATTGATTGTCCCCGTTATGGTCAATGCCAAACCGGCATCGCAAATTGCATGGACGCCTGGAATGTTGCAAAAAGTTAAACAAGGCGATCTTAACAAGGGTAAAGAACTGGCTGCGACATGTACAGCTTGTCATGGTGAAAAAGGCGAGGGCGTCAAGGCGGATATTCAGGGTGACGAGACGATTCCCGCTATCCCTGCATTGGCGGGGCAGATGGCCACGTATACTTACAAGCAGTTGCGTGATTATGTCAACGGCGACCGGGTTAATGACGCGATGACGCCGCTTGCAAAAGGCTTGAGCGAACAGGATGCGGCCGATCTGGCGGCCTGGTATGCGTCGTTAAAGCCGTTAGGAAATAAGCAATCCAGCGGCCGGGAATTCGCCAGGGCGGAAAAAATGGTGACACAGGGTGATGGTAAACGCATCTTGCCGCCGTGTTCCGTTTGTCATGGTGGCAAGGGCGAGGGCGAGAAAATGGATATTCCGGCGCTTGCAGGACAGCAGGCGGATTATTTTGTGAATACCTTGATGGCCTATAAAAGCGGG
>SCST01000416.1 GCA_004299465.1 Methylovulum sp.
TTATCGCTGTAAGCCGATAAAATACCGTCAGGGCTTTGTTCGCTGGTATTGCGTATCATGCTGAATAATGAGCGCGCCTGTTCCACGCCGTCGATAGTCCAGGCGGCGTTAAAAATCTTGTGCCGGCAATGTTCCGAATTGGCTTGCGCGAACATCATCAATTCAACGTCGGTAGGGTTCCTCGCCAGGAATTGAAAGCCGACGGTCAAGTAATCGATTTCATCATCGGATAAGGCCAGGCCCAGCCCCGTATTGGCCTGCACCAGCGCATCGCGGCCCTGTTCAATAAGCGCTACGGTCTGCAAGGATTTAGGCGCATGTTGCATGAATAAATCGGGTGCGGCATCGCCGTGGATAACGGCCTGGGTCATGCGGTCATGCAGCAACGCGCTGACTGCAGGCGGTAATGGCGCATCGCTCGCGAGCCGGTAGGCTATGCCGCGCTCAATACGTTTAACGGCTGACAGGCCGCAACGTTGGGCGATTTCCGTGGCCTTGCTCGACCACGGCGTTTGCGTGCCGGGACGGGGCACAACGAGCAGGCATTCGCCGCAGGCATTTGCCGTGTCCTGTTCGGGACCATACGTCAACAGGCGATTCAAGATGCCGGCCTGGCTCTCATCCAGTTCAGGGCCAATATCGACAAAGTGGACATAATGCGCCGATACAGCAGTAATGGCGGGTTCTAAAGCTTGCAGCCGCACCAGCAGGTTATTGATGCGAAAGCTGGATAAGGCGGCGGTTCCGGGAATTTTTAACATAAGGACTAAGAATGGGTATGTTGGCCGGCCGGGTTTTGCCATGTTTATCCGGCCTGCCCGATTTACAGTTTTGGGGAGGATAATGTTTTAGGTAACTATTCAGCCCCCTGCTGTAGGGCGTGCTGCGCGCGCCAAACGGACTGGCATGTTATCCATGCGCCGGAGAAGGCGCGCGCGGCACGCCCTACGCGTCAGGCAAGGCTCTGAATAGTTACGTTTTTAGTATTACAATCAGGCAGAATGCCGTTCCCACGTCATTTGGCAAAATCTGTTTTTATGGTTTCCTGCAAAAGATTCAGCAAATTTAGCGCAGCGGCATCAGCAGCTGGATGCTGCGCCGTATCGAGAATAACGACATCGGTTTGTTGCCCGTTATCTATCAGTTTGACAACAAACTCCTTTTCATCACCTTGCAAGCCGCTGAATATAAACAAGGCCTCGTCCCATAAGGAGCCGTCTTCAAGCTTTTTTTCGTTAGGGTCGTAATGGAGCTTAAATGCGCTTTCCTGTTTGTTGCGGCTGGTGACTTCAATGGATTTACGGCTTAAAGCCTTGTCAACAGTGCGCCAGGCTTTATCGAAAGGTGCGCTAACACGCAGGCGGCTGTTACCGTCGGCCGCTTTAATCAGCTCGACGGCAATAAACTCATGCTTTGCCAGCGGCGCGGCCGTGTCGGCTGCGACCGGGGCATCGGTATTATCGACAGGCGTATCAACGATGGCCGCTTGCTCAGCGACCGTCGTCGTCGCTACAGGGGACGCAGGCGGCCGGCTATCGACGGCAGGGTGTTCGACCGTTGCCGGTTTAGCGGCCGATGCGGCAGGGCTGTCAACATTCATATTGCCGGATGGGGCGGCGGCAACAGCAGGCGGCGGCTTTAGGATATTCTCGCGGCCCAAATCGGGCGGCAGGACCAAAGCCGGGATTTCCGTGGTGTACTGGTAATCTTTTTCCTTATCCGGGAACAGGCTTTTGATATAGCCGCAAGCCGGCAGTGTCGAGGCGACCAGCATTGATATGAACAGGTTGGCATTTTTCATAGGATTTAAATGACACCGGCCTCACGCATTGCAGCGCGCACGGCATCAAAGCAGTCTTCGCTCAACCAGGTCAACGGCAAACGGATGCCTTTGCCCATCAAGCCCATTTCCGCGACGGCCCACTTGACCGGAATGGGATTCGACTGGATAAATAAAGCCTTGTGCAAGGCCCGTAATTTTTGATCGATCGCTATTGCCGTTTCGTTATCGCCGGCGATGGCGGCGCTGATCATGTCATGGACCTGCTTAGGCGCCACATTGCCGGTAACGGTCACCGTACCGTTACCTCCGAGCAGGCAAAACTCCCGGCTGCTGGCGTCATCACCGGTATAAATCGCAAAACCGGCGCCGGCCAAGTCGCGGATTTGTTTAACCCTGGACAAATCGCCGGTCGCTTCCTTAACGCCGACGATGTTTTTTAGCTGAGCCAGACGGCCTACGGTTTCCGGCAGCATGTCGCAAGCCGTGCGTCCCGGCACATTGTATAAAATCTGCGGAATATCGACGGCATCGTTGATGGCTTTATGATGCAGGTACAGGCCTTGTTGGGTCGGCTTGTTATAATAAGGTGTAACGATTAAACAGGCATCGGCACCCGCCGCTTTGGCGCGGCGCGTCAGGTTGATCGCTTCAGCGGTTGAATTGGAGCCGGTGCCGGCAATAACAGGGATTTTACCCGCAGCATAGTCTACAACCGTCTTGATAACATCGCAGTGCTCATCTTCATTCAGCGTTGCCGATTCGCCTGTCGTGCCTACGGCAACCAGCGCGTCAGTGCCTTGCTCAATATGAAAACGGACCAGTTTCTCCAGGCTTTCCTTATCCACTGCACCGTTTTCATCCATCGGTGTTACTAGCGCTACGATACTACCTTGAATCATGAAATCTCTCGAACAGAATTAATACGGTTACAAAACGCCAGCATTATAGCAAGCAAATACCCAAAAACTCAGCTTGATACGCAATTTAATCAGCAGGGCGCGCCATGCGCGCCTTCACTGCGGTTTTGGGATTCACGAAGCTTAACCCTGGCCGCCCTTTGGCGCGCGCGGCGCGCCCTACGCCTGCGCAATGTTGCATAAGCCACTGCGCGCTTAATCATGGCCCCGGCGTTCTTTGAATGGATAATGGGATGATTTTCATGGATAATGCGCCTCTTTACAAAAACCTGACAGTGCAGCAGCAATGAAACAAAAGATAGCGGAACTTATCCTGCAAGCCGTTGAAACGCTTAAAGCAAACGGTATTTTGGGACAGGACATCAGCCCACAGATTACGATAGA
>SCST01000417.1 GCA_004299465.1 Methylovulum sp.
CTGTTGCAGAAACGGCGAGATCATGATCGGAGGCGATCAGCGTACCCGCGCCTTTAAGGACGGCAATACCGCCATATTTCGCCTGCAGCGCGTAAGCCGCGGCAAATCGATCCTGTTGGATCTGTGCAGTTGAACATGACAGCAACCTGGCGGCTTCCCCGGGATGCGGCGTTAAAATCCAGTCCGTCTTTTTTACCGGTGACGATGCCAAAAGATTCAAGCCGTCGGCATCGATGACCAGCGGCTTTCCTGCGTTTATCGCTACGGTAAACAGTGCTTTCGCCCAGGCACCCTGCCCCAAACCCGGCCCCAGCACAATAACCCTCGCTCTTTCCAACAGCCGTTTAAGTTGCTGTACGGTTTCCACACCGTGACACATTAATTCCGGCCTGTTTATGTTCATTACAGCGGCATGCTCCGCCCGTGTTGCGATACTGACCAAGCCGGACCCCACTCGTAAAGCCGCCTCGCCCGCCAATCTGGCTGCCCCGGAATAACCGGCATCGCCGCCTATGACCAACACATGTCCATAATCACCTTTGTGCGCACAACGGGAACGGCGCGACCCGGTTTTCCCGACAACGCGGTAAACCATCGATGAAACCGCCTGGAACACGGCTTCCGGTATAGCCAACGGCGCATAACAAATCCCACCGCAATAATCGGCCGCCTGTCCTGTATATAAGCCCTGTTTCAAGCCGATAAACGTTACCGTATAAGCAGCTTTTACCGCACAGGCCGTGACATTGCCGGTATCGGCGGATAAGCCCGAAGGAATGTCTACGGCGATAACGCGGGACGGGCTAGCATTAATAGCATCAATAGCCATTTTATAAGGACCGCTCACCGGCCTGTCCAAGCCCGTGCCTAACAAGGCATCGACGATCACGTCGGCGTTAATCTGCTGCCCTTGCAGGAATAAAACCACGCGTCCATCGGCATCGGCGTATTGCCGGTAAGCCGTCAGCGCATCGCCTTTAAGTTTTTCGGGGTCCGATACGGCATAGACATCAACCTGCAAGCCTGCCGCCAATGCCAGTTTGGCGACAATATAACCGTCGCCGGCATTATTACCGCCCCCGCAAATAACGGCGACAGAGCTTATATCCGGCCATTTTTCCTTGATACACTGAAAAACGGCTTCTCCCGCCCGACTCATCAACTCGAAACTAGGGATGCCATATTCCTGTATTGCGCATTGCTCCAACACTTTAATGTCAGCAGCCCGATAAAGTGTCAGCGGTAAGGTTTGCATGATATTTCCAATCTGATAACTGCCATGTTAAAGCGTCGTTAACACGGCTTTCAATGAAGCATCTTATGATACATTACCTTGCTGGTGTCGACAGTCAATACCGGTCGGTATAAAAACACACACGAGGATATGAGGTATGGGTTTAGCATTAAAAGATACACAACACTACAGCTACAGCGATTACCTAGGCTGGCCCGATGACACACGCTATGAACTGATTGACGGCAGCGCGTATGCCATGTCTCCGGCCCCTGGTTTGGCGCACCAAGATGTGGCGGGAGAAATTTATCGGCAGGCGGCTAATATTTTAGTGGGTCGACCTTGCCGCGTATTCATTGCCCCGGTAGATGTTCGCTTGCCGAAACAGCATGAAGAGGATGAATTCACCGATACCGTCGTGCAACCGGACGTTCTAGTCGTCTGCGATAGCAGCAAACTCGATCGCCGAGGTGTCCGCGGGGCCCCTGACTGGATTGTCGAAGTGCTGTCGCCGTCCACTGCAGGTCACGACCAGATTAGGAAACGTAATCTTTACGAACATCACGGCGTCCTGGAATATTGGCTGATTCACCCGGTTGACCGGGTATTGACCGTCTACCGCCTGATCGATGGCGAATACGGCAAACCCGGACTCTACGAGTTACGCGGCGAAACCCAGGTCGGCGTGTTACCAGACATCGTTATTCGATGGGATGATTTAGCACTGCGTTTGCCGGTTGATTACTGATGCCTTGGCATAAAGAATTTTATGATACATTAATAATCGCTGATACAGCCCGCCCAGGCCTGCATTGGCAAAAATATAATAATATCAATAACCCACATGAGGAATAACGATGAGCACGATTTTGAACGAGGTTTTAATGGCTAACCGCGGCTATGCGGCAGACTTTGACAAAGGTGATTTACCGATGCCTCCAGGCCGGCATTTTGCAATACTGACCTGTATGGATGCGCGCCTTGACCCGGCCAAATATGCAGGCCTTTCCGAAGGCGACGCCCATGTCATCCGCAACGCCGGCGGCAGGGCCAGTGATGATGCGATACGCTCGCTGGTCATTTCCTACAAATTGCTCGGCACGCGCGAATGGTTTGTCATCCACCATACCGATTGCGGCATGGAAACCTTTACCGACGACATCATGCGCGATTTGCTGTGCAGCAGTTTAAAAACGGCGTCTATAGATGCGGACGGCTGGCATGATTGCTGTGAAGGACCCGGCTCGTCGGAAGGCAAATATATTGATTGGCTGACGATCAAGGACCAGGCCCAAAGCGTTCTTGAAGATGTCGTGCGCATTAAGTCGCATCCTTTAGTGCCAGCCGAAATTCCTGTCTACGGCTATATTTATGATGTTAAATCCGGCCGGTTAATCGAAGTTCCCGAAGCGACTACCGCTGGTAGCTGAAACCGTCACCATGATCAGCCAAGTAGCGGCAAACTGTGGGCAAAAAGCCTGTCCCCCCTACTTGGCTGCCTAGCTTGCATCAGCGACATTAAAGGCGTTCCTTCGCACAGAATTTCGGCGGCGATCCATAATTACGGTATTAAATGCCTTGACGGGTCAACACAGCGGCGATGCGTTTATTTGACCTGATGTTTCCTGACCGTTACCCATAAGCCTTTGTTTTTGACAATCGTCCCGTCTTAAATTGGCAGCCGAATACGGCAACCGATGGTTACCGGTAATTCCATAATAAAATACTAGGGATTTAGTTGAATTCGATAGAAAAAATAATTAAAGTGGCTTTCGGTGTAAAAAACCAGATAACACCACGACTTGACTGAGGAGTAAATTATGAAAATAACAACAATATTTAAATCCGCCTTACTGATTACCACGTTAGTCCATGGCAGTGCATCGGCATATAGCCCTGAAGAAAAAGACACCGTTTGCAAGAAACCGCGTTTTACTGATTTTACCCTGACTACCTATAACGCTCCTGAAAATATCGAAGTTGCGCCTGAATCGGAGTTCTATTTCAGGGTATCGGCTTGGGCCGACCCAAGCACTATTTCGTTAACGGTAAAAAATAAACCGCTGAAATTTACAGTAGAGAGCAATAGCAGCTTTCACAAGGTTAAGGCTAAATTACCCGCTGAATTGACAGGCCAGTTTGCCAGAATAAATACCGGCGCCAAAGCGCTATTAGGCTGCGATGACCAAGCCGGCTGGCTGGTCAAGGTAGCAAAAAAATAACAGGACATCTTAGCAGTTAGTAAAATGGTAACTATTCCGCCCTACGCTTCAGGCAAGGAACTGAACAGTTGCGTAAAATGGAACGCCGATGACGCGGATGATTAAGATAACCTAAGATTTTTCTTAAGCTATCCGTGGTTATCCTATTCATCGGCGTCATTTTATTTGATGCCTGGATGAGTACCCTTCTCCATCAATATCCTTTCAAGCCCAGCACATCCTCCATGTCATAAAGCCCGTTTGCTTTATCCTGCAACCAAACCGCAGCCCTTACCGCACCGTTTGCAAACGTCATACGGCTCGTTGCCTTATGGGTTATTTCCACTCTTTCGCCTTCATCGACAAA
>SCST01000418.1 GCA_004299465.1 Methylovulum sp.
TTTATGACAAGAGTTGCGGACATTTTTCACTTATTGGGGGTACTGGTGATTTTTCAATATTATGCCAGTTGTCAATACATTTTTTATGAGAAAGCCGTGACCTCTACCTGTAGGCATGCGTACAACCGTTGGACGGTACGTCTTTGTTTGCGGGGAAAATGGCTTTCTTGTTCCAACCAATCTTCTAACTGCTTGTGAAACAAGCCCAGCTTTGGATGTGGTTGATTTTGACGCTGATAAACGGGCTCTTCAGTCGTCTTAAGGTGCTTGCGGATGGTGGGACGGGATAGATTAAAGGTACTCGCCAGAGACGTGATGGTCTCATTGTCTACATGAAAACGCCGTCTGATTTCGGCAATAACGTCCATTACTAACACTCCAGGATTCTCCGGCAAAAAACCGGATATTAAATAACCTGGGCTGGAAACTTTTCAACGCTCTTTTCCTCAGGGCCCTGGAAAGTTTTGCACGCTTTTTAACAGCTCCGCATCAATACGCGACCACACCGCATGGCAATGCCTGCGGCCTTCTTTTTCGTGAAAGACAATACCCCGTGGCTGTCCTGAAAGGACGAGCCGCGTCTCGACCCGATCAATCGCATCCTCAAAGGTTTTTGTTGACACGTTTTCATTGGACGGTGGGTTTAGACTCAACGAAAATAGATACGGCTTACAGCGCGTGGCGCGGCTGATCGCATGGACTTCATTGAGTTCGTCCATAAGGTTTTGCGACGCAAAACCTCGGATTTCGTGGACTTCGACATGCTCGTTTTCGTCCTTGAGTAAGTGCAGAGCCAGATTCTTGGCTCCGCTGCGTTGATTGCCGACCAGGATCATTCGCCGCTCTCCGGTTTAAGACCCAGAGCCACGATTAAAATCTCCCGCATTTGCGTGATTGCACGGCAGGCTTCCCGAATTTCAGCAACCAGATTTTCAGAAGAATCGAGTGTGCCGCTATTGATCGCCTTGGCCAGTTGGTTCATATTGGAGGCCAGCCGCGAGCGGCCAAGCTCTGACAACACAAGCGCTAATTTCTGGTGATCCAGTCCAGGCCGCCGAACTGGTCGGCGTTTTTCTGTATCCGTACCGAACAGTTTGGAACGGATATAAGCGCAGAGCGGCTGAGTACCCGCCAAGTCATTCAATCGGGTGCGTTCTTCGGTTGTCAGTCGCAGGGAAAACGGCGGTGCCGATTTTTGCTTTACCGGGTTTTGGATTGGCGGAACCGATTGGTTAAACTGATCTTTGAGTCCCGCAAAACCTTTACTTTGTTTTTGCGGGTTCATGGTGACACCTCGTCATATTGAGGCGCGAGCTGCTTTAAATAAGCGTTCCATGCTAGAGTTTCAAAAAGGCAATTCGAAGTATCCTCTTCGAGGTGCGCCAATTCAAACTCCTTTTCTCATCAGGGTTGCATTGCCTACACCTTCTGGAATTTTGCAGGCAAAATGGTTTTGAGATAATCCTCAGTGAGCTCAAAAATAGGTTCTGCCTGATTGTATCGCTTCATTAACGGAATGATTTTAGTGCGGACACCCATACCCCTAAAATCCACATAGCCATAATCGCGCAATACCTCCATGATGATGGTATTTCTGGGCGATCGCTGCCCGGCCACCATTTTTTCTATGGTCATAGCGTTTTGCAATGCGCCCGGACTAATGACTTCAAAGCGATTGGCATAAATGCCGATTTCTATATCGACAGAACGCGTCCAATCCCTATGCGCCAAGGCATTGACAACCAGTTCCCGGATCGCCTCCATTGGATAAAACCATTCCGTCCCGCGTTTAAAACCACTATCCAATTCAGGCAGTTCTTGGCAAAGAAAAGGGCTTGCGTGTTCAATAAAGCGTTCGATAATCCCGCCATCCAGCAATTCTTTGCCGGAAGAAAAATCCCAGCGGCCTACTAATGGTGCGTCAAGTATTACGTCGAGGCTTGCATTATAGGTCTTGTCTTCGCTAGCGAATGCGAACACTCGAAGGCCCGCTTGTTTTAAGTAACTGCGCGGATGTTTTCCGAATAGCACCAATCCGGCGATGGAACAATAAATTCTGCCGCCCGCTTCAACCAAAAAACCCAAACCTAGCAAGCGTTGTTGCCAATCTTGTGCTGTGCTGGGAATTTCTGGATCGTTGATAACATCATGCAGATAGTTTTGTAATCGGGCTTCATCCAAGCACGTTATATCCGTGCGCGGTACCGGCATCAGCTCGCTATGCAACATGCCACCCACTTCAAACAGGCGCATTTGTTGTTCGCGGGTTGCTAATTGCGAGGTAGAGCCGACGCGGATATAGATTTTTTCCGCGCCACCGTCCCTGAGTACATACGGTTTGGATATGCCTTGCGGGAAAGTGATGACGGCAACCGTACGTTCGCCATCCAATTTGATTTCTTCGTAAAAAGGCAGGATCAACGGATGCACCTTATCGCGCAGGATATTCATCACCCATTCTTCAAGATTGGCCCGCTGGACGCCGGTTATATTGCCGTCATCTTCAACTCCGAGAATAACCCGCCCGCCTTGAAAATTCGCCAACGCCACAATTTCCTTAGCCAGTTGTTCAGGGCGGATGTCGTCACGCTTGAACTCCACGCCCGAATTTTCGCCATTGGCAATAATTTCCAGCAATTCTGTCTTTAACATGATTTTTCAAAACTCGTATTTGGCTTTGCGTTGGTTAAACGCTTCTTTGCCGCCTTCCAGTATGTTGGCGGCTTTTGCCCGTATCAACGGCATGTCTATCCCGCCTTGATGTTCCGGTGGCATAGTGGCTTGCCCGTCCTGCACTTCAAACACCCCTATCCATTCGGCATCGCCGAACACCGGAATATTGGCATTATGGGTGGCAAAAATAAATTGGCGGGCGGTTTTTGCCGAGCGTAGTTCACTGACAATGCGATCGGCGATAAAGGCGTTGTCGAGATTGTCTTCGGGTTGATCCATCAACAGCGGGTCATGGTTTTGCAGCAACAACAAATGCAAGATCGCCGTGCATTGTTGTCCGGTAGATAATTTGGCTAGCGGTTTGAAATTTGCAGTGCCTTCATGGGCAATGTTTAATTCGATGCCGATGACATCGGGCAACTCCAGCTCTTCCAATTCCAGGATTTTCGCAGGGCTAAGACGGGACAAGGCATTGGCAATGGTCGGTGTTATGTGCCAACCTTCATTGATACTTGTTACTTCTAACGCTCCTGCGCCAAGCCGGATATATTCGGCCAGTTTTACTGTTGAAAAAGATTCAGCTTCACGCATCCACGCCAAACGCCCTGCCGCCACATTCTCCAATTGGCAATCGACCAAAAATTTAATTATTGGCTCTCGGTCGGCTTCGACTTTGGGTGTTAATTTCAATTTTCCCGCCAGCCTTTTGCTCAGACTTTTAAGGGTCTTTATGAATTGTGCGGAGCGTGCCGCCCTTAGCGATGACAAGTCATCAAGCATGGCTTTTCGTTGTTGGTTAAGCTCGTCAACAATCTGGCGACGGTTTTGGATGAGCGTTTGTTGGGGTCGAACCCGTTCTATTTCCCGTAACAAGCCCTGGTAAGCAATACCGATTTCCTTACCGGATTTGCCTTCAAAAGCGGGCAGCTCCTTAAACGTTTTTTCTAAGGCGGATTCTTCTTGTTGCAACAACTGGTTCAATTCGGCGTTAATTGCTGTAATTGAACTATGCGCGGCTGTATATTTCTCTTGCCATTGCGTCAATAAATTTTTAGCGGTTGTATGTAACCCGCCCAATTCCAGGCGCAATATCCGCAAACTTGTCGCATGGGGCAGCTTGTCGATAACGGTATCGCTTAGGAAAACAGTATCCGGTAACGCATCCCGTAGCGCCTGAAACGCCTGGTCAAGCCGTTGTCCTTCTTCGTTAACAGCCCTCTTCTGCAAGCGTTTTTCTGTTTCCAGTAACGGCACTATCTGCAATTTTTCTTCCAGCCCTAGGGCCTTAAGTTGTCCTAATTGTTCTTCCAGCTTTGGTAAACGGGCAACTTCGTCTTCAATTACCGAGACTTGCTCTTGTGCTGCCAGTAGCTTTTTCCGGTTTTCCGCTAACTTAGCGAGAATTTCCTTAATACGTGCATCCAATTCCCGTTGTTCCGCCGCCAAAAATCGGCCCAGTAATTTCCGCTGGCTGACTGGGTTTTGGGCAATTTCGTATATCTCATTCTGCCCATAGATTTCAATTTCGGGCAGCAAATCTGCGGGTATAAATGCCGATATGTTGCCGTTTTCATCCCTTATGCTGGCAGTCTCGCCATAACGCCTGGCGACAGTAAAGCGTTTACCACCCATCTGTGACGAACGAATTACCAGCTCTATCCGCGCCTTGGCTTTGCCCAGGTTTTCTTTGATGATGTTGTCATGTTGTTTTTGCGCGTTTTCGCCAATCGCTTGCCGTTGCAGACAAAAGCGGATGCACTCCAGCAAGGTTGATTTGCCCGTGCCGCGTCCGCCAATCACCGCATTTAAATGTTCGGAAAACTCGATATGAAGGTCATCCAGATAGCCGCCGGTAATTTTCAGACTTTCGATACGGGAAT
>SCST01000898.1 GCA_004299465.1 Methylovulum sp.
CGCGGACGGCGTGCGGGGACCGAAAACACCGCGTCTATCGTCGGTTTAGGCAAAGCCTGTGAATTGGCGTTGGAGCATATCGAATATGAAAACACCAAAGTTAAAGCGATGCGTGACCGCCTGGAGCGCGGCATTACCGAGGAGATTCCGCATTGTTTCGTGACCGGCGATATGAACAACCGCTTGCCGAACACCACCGATATTGCTTTTGAATATATCGAAGGTGAAGCGATTTTAATGCTGCTCAACAAAGCCGGCATTGCCGCTTCCAGCGGTTCGGCATGTACCTCCGGGTCCTTGGAGCCATCACATGTCATGCGCGCGATGGACATTCCCTATACGGCGGCGCATGGCACGATACGCTTTTCGTTTTCGCGCTATAACACGATGGCGGAAGTCGATGAAGTGTTGAAAGTGATGCCCGGCGTTGTTGCAACCTTGCGTAAATTGTCGCCGTATTGGGATGGCAACGGCCCGGTCGCGAATCCCGAGCAGGCGTTCAAGCCGACGTATGCGTAGTTGATTTGGCTGTCGTTAATAGGTATACAGCCGATAGCGTAGCATCGGCTGTGCAAAATTACTTTCGGAGGAGATTTACTGGGCTGGTTTACGCAAAGGCAAATAGTAAATGCCGTTGTCTAAGGTTGAAAAAAGGAATGAGTTATCTGAAGCAATTTTTGTACGGCCTTCTGAAAAGCTTATACCCGCCTCATCAAAATGACCCGGTACTTTATATTGGGCAAGCTCTGTCATCGTTTTTGCGTTGTAAGCGGCAATATAATCAGAATTTGCCATTGCAAAGTAAACATGGTTGCCAACAGGTGAATAGGCAACTCCCATAGGCAAAATACCTGCCGGATCGCCAATGATAGGGAAGGTTTTTTTAGCGTCGATGACTACTGCACCGCCAAGGGTGAGTGCGGTGATTTGTTTGCCATTGTAAGAGACGCCTACTTCAACGTTGTGATAGGTGCTGGATTTATCTGCCACAAAGCTTTCATCACCTGCCTTATAGACGCCCATGTTGCTGG
>SCST01000419.1 GCA_004299465.1 Methylovulum sp.
ACCGTAACCGGCGACTGGACGCCTTTTTTCAGCCGCGACGTTTCGGTGCAACTGGCCATAGCGGCGATACAGGATGTCGATTATTACAAAAATAACGTCAAGGCCTCGTTGGATTTTTTAAATAACCGTAGCCATGCTGACGCCGGAAAAGAAAGCGAATTAACAAAACACCTAGCTTATCTGTTCAGCTTTATAGCGACACTCGCCAAACAATTGGACGCGTTAAAAAATGAATTGCCACCTGGGGCAGCCTTAAAAACAGTGCTGCAAAACCTGGTAAAAAACCAACTGGCGACTGCGTTCAAGCGACTGATTGCCTGTTTTAAAGCAGGGCAGCAACTGGCTGTGATCGACGCCGACGCCGTCCCGGCCCTTCAAGTCGATATTTTGGGCGGTACGGCCGTTACTTTTGCCTCAGTGCTTTCAAGCGGCCTATCCGGCGACTGGAGCGGCGAACTCGACTGGACGGCTTATCAAGCGGGCATTAACGCAAATACCGCGATATACGGCGACCCGCTAGGAAGCGTCTTTGACAAAACGAACCCTATTGCCACCGACAACCGGTTTACCGGGATTTTTGATCAATTCCTGAAGGCCTATGCCAGGGTCGTCATCGATGCCCGGCAGGCTTTGCAACAAACCTTGAGCGACAATAATAGCCATGAACCCCACTATGCGCTGTTCCTGTCTTTCCTGCAGCTCTTCGATTATGTCCGCGCAGAAACCAATACCCTGACCCGGCGGCATCTGGATTTTTATTATCGGGATATTTTAAGGCTCAAAGAAAAACCGGCCGAACCTGGCCATGTCCATCTCCTGGTGGAACTTGCCAGGCAGGCCGATAGCCACGAGATAAGCGCGGATGCGCAGTTTAAAGCCGGCAAGGATGCATTGGGAATTGACGTATTTTTTGTCAATGACCAGGCCTTTATCGCCAATAAGAGCAAAGTCACTGCGCTGAAAACTGTGTATCGGCATACGAATTCCGCGCATGACAGCCTGGCGTTCGATGATGGCCGATTATTTGCCTCGCCGGTCGCCGATTCCGGTGATGGCCTGGGTGCAAAGCTCAGGTCGACCGACCAATCCTGGCAGCCTTTCTTTAATAAAAGTTACAGTCAAGGCGAGCTGACCGGCATCACGATGCCCAAGGCCGAAATCGGCTTTGCCGTCGCCTCGCATTATTTATTGCTGGCGGAAGGCGAACGCACGATTACGCTACGCTTTAGTATCGACGACGGCGCGCTCTTGGCCGCCGATCATCATGCCGATGTCGTCTGCCTGCTTACTGCAGAAGAAGACTGGCTCCAGGCTGAAGTCATTGAGTTTATCGCACCGCCCGGCAGCCCATTGCTGGCGGTCATTAAACTGCATGGCTCCGCACCGGCTGTCACGCCTTATTCAGCCAAGGTTCATGGCTACAGCTTCGGAACCGATTTGCCGGTTTTGCTGCTGAAGTTGGCGCATAGTCATGATGCCGATTTTCTGTATGCCAAGCTTCACGGGATACGCATGCAGCATATCGACCTGGAAGTCGCCGTCCAAGGCCTGCAATCCCTGGCGGTTGCGAATGACTTCGGCCCTGTCGACACGTCAAAACCCTTCCAGCCTTTCGGCGCTTTACCGGCTAAACACAGCAGCCTGGTTATCGGCTCCAGAGAAGCGTTCCAAAAGCGGCTGTCCGCCTGCACGGTTTCCGTAGAATGGCAGACTGAACCTGCGCCCTATCCCGGTGCCGCGGTCGCTATCGATACGGAATTTCTGCAAAACGGCCAATGGCAAAGCGCCGGGATTACGCCGTTTGCGATAAACCAAAGCGCATTTGTGCTCGACAGCGGCCTTGCAAAAGCGGTACAGCCATTTTTGGATGTCGCCGATTTGAGCGGACAGGACAGGTTTAATACCCGCTCCCGGCAAGGCTATCTGCGCTTAAAAACGACCGCCGACTTTGGACAGGGGCAATATGAAACGGCATTAAGCGAATACATCAATAAAATCGTTAATAGAACGCCGGGTGATAACCCCAAGCCCAGCCCGCCGCTAGGCCCATTCATAAGCCGGCTTAGCCTGGCCTATACGGCGAGCCAATCGATTTCACTCGGTATCGGCGGTTCACAGGCCCATGCGGATTTCGACAGGCGTCCCGCCCGGTTTTTTCATTTTGCGCCGTTCGGCCATGCCGAACAGCACCGGTTTTTAAAAACCGGCGCAGCGGACGAAACCCTTTATTTATTGCCGCAGTTCAAGCATCTGAACAGTGCGGATAAACAATTACCGGCAGGCCACCCCGTCCACCATGAAGCGGAATGCTATATCGGCATCAGCGAGCTTAAACCGCCGCAAAATCTTGCGCTGTTTTTCCAGTTTGCCGACGGCACCGCCGATCCGCTGTCGTTAAAACCAAAGCCGCATATCCATTGGAGTTACCTGTGCAATAACGAATGGATAGGCTTTGCTGAAAATACCGTGCAGGACGGCACCGGCGAATGGCTGCATTCCGGTATCATTACCTTTGCAATGCCCGAAGAGGCATCGTCAAACAACAGCTTGCTGCCGGCCGGGCAATGCTGGATCAGGGCGGCCGTTGCGGCGGAAAGCGACGCGGTATGCCGTTTGCAGAAGGTGGCCGGGCAAGCGCTAACGGCTACCTTCAAAGATAACGGCAATGATCCGGCATGCACGGCTAAAACCGTAACGGCAGGCACGATCACTAAGCTCGAGGCGCCCGATGCCGCCGTCAAAAGTATCAGCCAACCGTTCGCAAGTTTTGGCGGCCGAGGCATAGAACAGGCCGATGCTTTCTATACCCGCATCAGCGAACGCTTGCGGCACAAGGACAGGGCCATCGCGTTATGGGATTATGAGCATCTGCTGCTGGAAGCCTTTCCGCAAATTTACCAGGCAAAATGCCTGAACCATACCCATTACGAACCCGGCGCCAATGGCGGGGCAGGTATTTACCGCGAACTGGCGCCGGGGCATATTACCGTCGTGACTATCCCGGACCAGCAGTTCCACAACCTGCGCGATCCTTTGCGGCCTTATACCAGCCTGGGGCTATTGGCGGACATCCAGGCATTTTTACAGAAACGCCTGTCTTGTTTCGTCAAATTGCATGTCAGGAACCCGTTGTTTGAAGAAATCGCCGTCCAATTTAAAGTCTGTTTCCATGCCGGCTTTGACGAAACCTTTTACACCCATAAATTGGACGAAGCCATTACCCGCTTTCTTTCGCCCTGGGTTTTTCCAGGCGGCGGCAGCCCGACGTTTGGCGGAAAAATTTACCCATCCGTACTGCTCAATTTTGTCGAAGAACAGCCTTATGTGGATTATGTAACGGATTTCAAACTGTCCCATACCTATATCGGGAGCAGCAGCGCCGGTTTAGAGCTAAGCGTTGTCGATCAAGAGCTTACCGAAATAGAAGGCTCGAAAGCGATATCCCTGTTAGTTTCAGCCAAACACCACGCCATAGAACCCATTAACCCGGCCGGGCAAGCAATGCCCGGCGCCGCCTGTCCGTGTGCATCCGTATGAAGAAAATACCCGACAGCATACCGAAACAGCCTGAGCTGAAGCCCGCCGAGGACTATTACCGCCTTCGCCGCGAAGGCATCGGCTTTATCGAGAAGATGGGCAGCGCTTTGTGGACGGATTACAACAGCCACGATCCCGGCATCACCATTCTCGAAAACCTGTGTTACGCACTCACCGACTTAGCCTACCGTAGCGGCTGGCAAATAGCCGACCTGTTGACGCCGGCGGTACCGTCGGCACACCCCGGACAGCCTTTTCCAAAGCAGGCGTTTTTTACCGCGTTGGAGATTTTAACGGTTAACCCGGTTACGCCCGACGATTTCCGCCGCCTGCTGATCGACCTTGAAGTCGTCCGCAATGCCTGGGTGTTCTGCAAAAACTGTGCTTGCGGCTTCAGCTACTACGCCTGGTGTCAAAACGATCAATTGCAGCTTTCCTATCAAAAACCTGATGATGCACCGGATGCTAAACGAGTCGGTCCAGAGGGTTTGTATGAAGTCTTGCTTGAACTCGACAGCGACCCCGAATGGGGCGACTTGAATGACCGGAAAATCGAACAGGCGTACACGGTTTTCGATGCTGAAGGCAAGCCGCACCGGGGCACGCTGGAAATGCGCTTTCCTGCCGGGGAATCGGTGAATCCCGAGCAATGGACGCGGTTTCTCGATAATAACGATGCTTTTTCAAGCCAAAACGGTGCTACGTTCAACTTAAAAGTGTCTCGGTTCGGCGCCACCAAAACCTTTGATATGTTGACCGACCCGGCATTGAAGGACGATGCCGGACGCGATAAATACTTGCGCGACCATTGGCGCACTGTCTGGTACCTGAGTTTCGAGATAACGCTGCAGCCGGGTGGAAAAAAAATTTTTATCGAGCATGCGGCCTTACGCCTATACGGCGATGCGATCGCTAAAAACGCAGCCACCGCCGCCGGCATGAAGGCCTTGTTCGAAGATAAAACGCCGACCGGTTTTATCCAGCGCTACCGTAACAAGCTTCTAAGGATTAACGAGCGGCTTGCCGAAGCCAAAGGCGTATTGCAGCAATACCGGAACCTGGACGAAGATTATTACCGCATCAAGGTCGTCGATATTGAAGAGGTCAGTGTTTGCGCCGATGTTGACGTAAAGCCCGATGCCGACATCGAGCGTGTGCAGGCCGAGATTTGGTTAATCATCGAGCAGTATTTCAACCCGCCGGTACCGTTTTATACCTTACAGGAACTGCTCGATAGCGACATGCCCGTGGAAGATATTTTTAACGGGCCGGAATTAAGCAACGGCTTTATCAAATCGACCGACCTTAATGCATCCGGCCTGAAAACCGTTTTGCGCAGCTCCGACCTCATCAACAGCCTGATGGGTATTAACGGCGTCATCGCCGTCAATCAGCTGCTGATGAACAAATACGACGCCGAAGGGAATGTTGTTAAAGGCGCAGCCGACCCAAGCTGGGCCGGTAACGGCAGCCCGTTATTCGACAACAGCAAGGCCAGTGCTTCGTGGCTGCTGTTTGTCAGCCCCTTGCACCAGCCCCGTTTCCATCGGGGATTGTCACGGTTTTTGTTTTTTAAAAACGGCCTGCCGTTCCTGCCGAGAAAAGACGAGGCTTATAACACGCTGATACAGCTACGCGGCGAACTGGAACGGCCGAAAATCAAGAATACGCCGAATGATTTGGCGATTCCTGGTGGTGTCTTTCGCGA
>SCST01000420.1 GCA_004299465.1 Methylovulum sp.
CAAAAAACCGGGCAATGTTGTTGAAGAATTATTACTGGAGCGTAGATCGGAAGCGCAAAAAGAATGATCGTACTCGACGCATCGGCGTTACTGGCCTATTTGTTCCAGGAAAAAGGCCATGCCGTCGTGGCAAAATATCTTGAAAGCGCGTGCATTTCTACTGTCAATCTTAGCGAAGTAGCCGGACGATTTGCTCGCGATGGCATTGATGCCTGCCTGTTTATCCAGGAAATACAGAAAACATCAATAGAAATTGCCCCTTTTACCCAAATACACGCCCTCCATGCTGCCAATTTGATAAAACTTACCCGGCAGTACGGTTTGTCTCTAGGCGACAGGGCTTGTCTGGCTTTGGCTAAAGAAAGACAGTTAGCTGTGTTAACCGCTGATAGCGTATGGTCGGATTTGCTGGATATTCATATTGATGTTATACAAATTCGCCAAAGTGCGTAGGCTATATTAGGGTGGAAACCGGCCAAGCTATAAAGCATAAAACTTCGGAGAGACAGAATAAAAACGTTGTCTCCTTTGCGTCTTTCGTGGATTCAATCAATCTGTGCACTCTAATTTGAAAATACCGGCTTTCGGTATAAATCGATACTGCAAACGTATAAACCTTAACCCAACTCGCCTATAACTGCTATTCCAATGGCTGACTCACTCATTTTCTCCCCTCTTGTTCCGCACAATAAAGACCAACGATTGACATGGATCGGCCTGACCGGATGCGCCGATTCGTTGGCGTTAGCGAATGCGATAAAAAATGAAAACCGCTTGTTTGTTATCGTTACGCCTGACAATCAGGCGGCTTTAAGGCTGGAGCATGAGCTGGTATTTTTTTTACACGGCGAGCACCCAATCCTGCACTTCCCTGACTGGGAAACCTTGCCTTACGATGTGTTTTCACCGCTGCCGGAAATCACTTCGGAACGCCTGAAGGCATTGGCGCTATTACCGGAAGTAAAACGCGGCGCATTAATCGTGTCGGTTGCGACACTGATGCACCGGCTTGCGCCCCGTGAGCATGTCTTGGCAAACAGCTTTTCGATTAAAGTCGGCGATAATTTTAACCTGGAACTTACTCGCATCAAGCTGGAAAGCGTCGGTTATCAATGCGTGTCGCAAGTTTATCAACATGCCGAATTCGCAGTCAGGGGGGCAATTGTCGATTTATTTCCGATGGGCAGCAACGTACCGTTCCGCATCGAATTATTCGATGAAGAGGTCGAATCGATACGCACATTTGACCCTGACAGCCAACGCTCCCTGGAAAAAATAGACCGGATCCAATTATTCCCTGCCCGCGAATTCCCGTTTACCGACGAAGCGATCAAGCATTTCCGTCAGGCCTTCCGAACCTGCTTTCCAAACACTTCAGCGAAAAACAGCTTATACCTGGATGTCAGCAAAGGCATTGCGCCCAGCGGCATTGAATATTATTTGCCGCTGTTTGTAGAACAAACGGCAAGCCTGCTGGATTACCTGCCGTTATCAGCTGTGTTTGTGCTGCCCGATGCGTTTGACGCCACCGCGCAGGCTTTTTACAGCGAAGCCGAGGAGCGCTTTGAGCAACGTAAATACGACCTGGAAAGGCCGTTGTTGGCGCCTGGAATGTTATTTTTATCTGCACCTGAGCTTGCGCAAAAAACCAGTAATTTTGCATGCGTCGTGCTCGATAACAAAAGTTCGGCGGAAGCTCCCTGTAAGTCGCTACCGGATTTAACGATCAATGCCAAGCTGGACAAACCGGCGCATCAGTTACAGCAATTTATCAGGGATTTTACCGGCAAGGTGTTATTTGTCGCCGAGTCTGCCGGCCGCAGGGAAGCGCTGATAGAAAAACTGCGCTCATACCAGGTCAGCGTCAAACTGGTGGATGGCTGGCAGGCGTTTTTAAATGCTGATAGCTCGCCGTGCATGGTCGTTGCGCCTATCGATAGCGGTCTGTGGTTGGAGCCGGATCAGGCGCAATTTCCCGCTATCGCAATCATTACCGAAAATGTGCTGTCCGGCGAAAAAGTGCAGCAACGGCGTCGGCGTCGCAAATCGGCGGCGCGGGAGCTGGAAGCGGTTATCAATAACCTTACTGAATTGACTATCGGCGCGCCCGTTGTCCATCAGGAGCATGGCGTAGGCCGGTACCTGGGCCTGCAAACCCTCAAAATCGGCGGCATAGCAGCTGAATTCCTGATGCTGGAATACGCCAATAACGATAAATTGTATGTGCCGGTATCGGCGTTACATGTGATTGGTCGCTACACCGGCATGAATCCTGAAGACGCCCCGCTATATAAATTGGGCGGCGATCAATGGAGCAAGGCCAAGAAGCGGGCCATCGAGCGTATCCATGATGTCGCTGCCGAGCTGCTGGAAATCCATGCCAAGCGGGCGATCAAACAAGGCCATGCGTTTACCGTCGAAAACACCGATTACCAGGTATTTGCCGATGCGTTCCCATTTGAAGAAACGCCCGACCAGCAAACTGCGATTGAAGCGATACTCGACGACATGGCCAGCCCGCAACCAATGGACCGGGTGATTTGCGGCGATGTCGGTTTCGGCAAGACCGAAGTGTCGATGCGCGCGGCGTTTATCGCCGTGCAAAGCGGCAAGCAAGTCGCCGTGCTCGTGCCGACGACCTTGCTGGCCCAGCAGCATTACCAGAATTTCTGCGACCGTTTTGCCGACTGGCCGGTGCGCATCGAAGTGATGTCGCGCTTCGTGACGCCCAAACAGCAAAAAGAGATTGCCGATGCGCTGGCGCAGGGCAGGGTCGATATCGTCATCGGTACGCATACCTTATTGTCCAAGGAACTCAAGTACAAGGCGCTGGGCCTGGTCATTATCGATGAAGAGCATCGCTTCGGGGTTCGCCAAAAAGAGCATTTCAAAAAGTTGCGCAACGAACTCGACATGTTGACGCTGACGGCGACACCTATCCCGCGCACATTGAACATGGCGATGTCCGGCTTGCGCGATATGTCCATTATTGCCAGCCCACCGCCTAACCGGCACGCCATTAAAACCTTTATCAGTCCCTGGGTCGATGCGCAAATCAGGGAAGCGTGCCTGCGCGAGATCAAACGCGGCGGCCAAGTCTTTTTCCTGCATAACGATGTTAAATCGATGGCTAAAATGGCGCGGGAACTGGAAACCTTGATTCCTGAAGCACGCATAGAGATGGCGCACGGACAAATGCCGGAACGCGAGCTGGAGCGCATCATGCTGGATTTTTATCACCAGCGCTTTAACCTGCTGTTATGTTCCACGATTATCGAAAGCGGCATCGACATACCCAGCGCGAATACGATCATTATCAACCGCGCCGACAAACTGGGCCTCGCGCAATTGCATCAATTGCGCGGTCGGGTGGGACGTTCCCATCATCGCGCGTACGCCTATTTTGTTGTGCCACCCAAAAACCTGATGAGCAAGGACGCGATAAAACGGCTGGAAGCCGTCGAGGCGTCTGGCGATTTAGGCGCGGGCTTTATGTTGTCGTCGCATGACCTGGAGATTCGCGGTGCCGGGGAATTGTTGGGCGATGACCAAAGCGGCCAAATCCAGGAAATCGGCTTTACCTTGTATACCGAATTACTGGAACGCGCGATTAATGCGTTAAAATCGGGTAAGCAGCCGGAACTCGACACGCCTATGGACAAAGGGCCGGAAGTCGATTTACAAACGGCGGCATTGATACCGGAAGATTACCTGCCGGATATTCACGCCCGCCTGGTGCTGTATAAACGCATCTCCAGCGCCGAAACGACGGAGGATTTACGCGAGTTGCAGGTGGAAATGATAGACCGTTTCGGCCTGTTGCCTGAGCCGGTCAAAACCTTGTTCAGCGTAACCGAGTTAAAACAGCAGGCTGAAAAACTGGGTATCAAGAAAATAGACGCCTATGCCGGCGGCGGAAATATTGTCTTTAAAGCAGAACCCCATATCAACACGGAACAATTGATTAACCTGATACAGACGCAAGCCAGGATTTATAAATTTGACGGCGCGGATAAACTTAAATTTGTAACGCCGTTTGCAACAACAGAAGAAAAAATTGCGTTTATCCGTGAGTTAATCACAAAATTAACCTTACCGGATGCTCAGGTATAACTAATCATAGTAACATTATGCTGCTGAGGGCACGCCAACCGCCTTCTTTGCACTTTG